>JAGNDY010000075.1:2339-8556 GCA_018003655.1 Candidatus Nanopelagicales bacterium | reverse complement strand
CCCTCGCGCACCGGCTCAATGTCCAGCTGGGCGCAGGCCGCACTCAACACGGCGGCGGCCTCTGGGCGCTGACCCGCCAGAGCCACAGGCGCTCCCCGGGCAAGGATGCCGGCCTTCTCGGCGGCGATCAGTTCAATCGTCTCGCCTAGGTAGTCAACGTGATCAAGGTCAATCGGGGTGATCACCGATACCGCCGGTGCGACGATGTTGGTCGCGTCCCACGTGCCACCCATCCCACACTCGATGATCATGACGTCGACCGGCATGTCGGCGAAGGTCGCGAAGCCCAACGCGGTGACGGCCTCGAACATCGTGACCGCCGGACCACCAGCATCCTCAGCCTGCTGATCAACCATGGCTAGGTACGGAGCAACATCGGCATACGACTCGGCGAACCGGTGCTCGTCTATCGGCTCACCGTTGATCTGGACGCGGTCGGTCATCGACATGACCGCTGGGCTGGTGTACAGCCCCGTTGAAAGGCCGAACGCCCGCAGCAGGGCCTCGATGATGCGCGCGGTGCTGGTCTTGCCGTTGGTACCGGCGATGTGAATCACGGGTGCGCTGGTGTGTGGGTCCCCCAGCAGATTGGCCAACGCACTGATGCGCCCGAGGTCGGGCGCGACCTGATTCTCCGGCCAGCGCGCCAGCAGTTTCTCCTCGACCTGGGCGAACTCAGGATCGGCACTGTGAGGGGTCGGCATGGGGCTCAGTGTAGGAACCCGCCCGCGACGGTGCGGCGGGCAACACCACCTTCCTAGGATGGTGGGCATGACCGGTGACTCCTCAAGCACTTCCCGCATGCCCGAAAAGCCCTCACTCGATGGGATCGAGCGCAAGTGGGCACAGGTCTGGCAGGAGCAGGGCACCTACCGATTCGACCGAAGCAAGACCCGGGAACAGATCTACTCGATCGATACCCCGCCGCCGACCGTCAGCGGATCCCTGCACGTCGGCCACGTCTTCTCCTACACACACACCGACTGCATTGCGCGCTACCAGCGCATGCGCGGACTCGAGGTCTTCTACCCGATGGGGTGGGACGACAACGGCCTGCCGACCGAACGGCGAGTACAGAACTACTTCGGCGTGCGATGCGACCCATCACTGCACTATGACGCTGACTTCCGGCCGCCGGAGAAGCCGGAGAAGAATCAGATCCCGATCTCCCGGCGGAACTTCATCGAGTTGTGTGAGGAACTGACGGTGGAGGACGAGAAGGCCTTTGAGGATCTGTGGCGCCAACTCGGTCTTTCGGTCGATTGGGAGATGACCTACCAGACCATCGACGACGACGCGCGAGCCACCTCGCAGCGAGCGTTCCTGCGCAACCTCGCCCGCGACGAGGCTTACCAGGCCGAAGCTCCCACGTTGTGGGACGTGACCTTCCGGACGGCTGTTGCGCAGGCTGAGCTTGAGGATCGCGAACGCCCGGGCGCCTACCATCGCATCGGCTTTGCCAGCGCGGTTCCGGACGCCGCCGACCCGGTGTTCATCGAAACGACCCGCCCCGAACTGCTCGCCGCCTGTGTTGCCCTGGTCGCACACCCAGATGACGAGCGGTATCAGCCACTCTTTGGATCTGCCGTGAAGACCCCGATATTCGGCGTTGATGTGCCGGTGCTTGCCCATCCGCTGGCGGACCCAGAGAAGGGTTCCGGCATCGCGATGATTTGTACTTTCGGCGACCTCACTGACGTTATCTGGTGGCGTGAGCTCGACCTGGCCACGCGCCCCATCCTCGGCTGGGACGGGCGCATCATCCGTGAGACACCGGAGTGGATCACCGGTAACTCCGAACGCGAGGCTTACGAGCACATCGCGGGTGCGACGGTCTTCACAGCCAAGGAACGCATGGTCACGATGCTCACCGAATCAGGCGACATGGTTGGTGAGCCGAAACCGATCAGCCACCCCGTCAAGTTCTTCGAGAAGGGCGACAAGCCGCTGGAGATCGTGACGACGCGCCAGTGGTACCTGCGCAATGGGGGGCGCGACACGGGCGTTCGCGATGCGCTGCTCGCCCGCGGCGAAGAACTCGACTGGCACCCAGCGCACATGCAGGTTCGCTACTCGAACTGGGTCGAGGGTCTCAATGGTGACTGGCTCGTTTCGCGTCAGCGCTTCTTCGGGGTCCCGGTTCCGGTCTGGTACCCGGTCGACGCGAATGGGGAGCCGAACTTCGACAAGCCAATTGTGCCCGACGAATCCGAGTTACCAGTGGATCCGTCTGCGGAGGCCCCCGCTGGCTATCAGGAGGGTCAACGGGGCGAACCCGGTGGCTTCATCGGCGATCCCGATGTTATGGACACGTGGGCAACGTCGTCGTTGACCCCGCAGATCGCCGGTGGCTGGGAACGGGATGAGGACCTGTGGTCGCGTGTGTGGCCCATGGATCTTCGCCCACAGGCACACGAAATCATCCGGACGTGGTTGTTCTCGACCGTGGTTCGAGCTCACCTTGAAGACAACGTGCTGCCCTGGAAGCACGCAGCCATCAGCGGCTGGATCCTCGACCCAGACCGCAAGAAGATGAGCAAGTCCAAGGGCAACGTGGTGACGCCCGCAGACATGCTGGTGGAGTACGGCTCGGATGCTGTTCGCTACTGGGCCGCGTCTGGTCGGCCCGGCACCGACACCGCGTTTGATCTCGGCCAGATGAAGGTGGGTCGGCGACTGGCGATCAAGTTACTCAACGCGTCGAAGTTCGCGTTGATGCTCGGTGCTGAGCGCGACGACGCCGCGATTACCGAACCGGTCGACAAGGCACTGCTGGCAGGCTTGACCGAGGTCGTGCGGGACGCGACACGTGCGTTCGACGGATACAACTACACCCGCGCACTGGAGCTCACCGAGGCTTTCTTCTGGGGCTTCTGCGATGACTACATTGAACTGATCAAGGAGCGGGCACACGGCGCGCGCGGACCTGTTTCCGCAGCCTCAGCCAAGGCCACGCTGGCACTGGCACTGTCGGTGCAACTGCGGCTGTTCGCGCCGTTCCTTCCATTCGTCACTGAAGAGGTGTGGTCGTGGTGGCAGGAGGGCTTAGTTCACCGGTCCGCGTGGCCCACCGTCGATGAACTCGCGGCTCGCGCCGACGGGGATCCCGCTGTTCTGGCAGACGCGGCAATCGTGCTGAGCGCGATGCGCAAGGCCAAGTCCGAGGCCAAGGTGTCGATGCGGGCGGCTATTGCGATAGCGAAGGTGTCGGGACCACTGGCGGCAATCGATCGGGTCCAAACCAGTGCCGAGGATCTGACCGCCGCGGGCAACGTCGCGTCCCTAACCTGCACGCCTGACGATCAAGATGCGCTGAGCGTCGAGGTCACCCTTGCTCCAACGGACTAGCCCCGGCTTTGGCGTACTCGCGGTGCCAACGGTGGGACGCGCGCGAGGCTGAAGTGGCTAGGCCGACTTCTCTCGGGGAGTTCGGTTCTTGGTGGTCGAGTCTCTTGGTACCAGCGTTGGATTCACGCTGTCGCGAACGACTTCCCCGCTGATGACGACCTTTGCCACGTCTTTGCGACTCGGCACGTCATACATCACGTTGAGCAGGACCTCTTCCAGAATCGCTCGCAGCCCGCGAGCGCCGGTTCCGCGCAGGAGTGCCTGATCCGCGATCGCCTCTAGCGAGTCATCTTCGAATTCCAGTTCGACACCGTCGAGCTCAAACAGCCGCTCATACTGCTTGGTGAGCGCGTTGCGGGGCTCGCTAAGGACCTTGACCAAGGCCGCTTGGTCAAGAGCCACCACGCTGGTGAAGACGGGGAGGCGCCCGACAAACTCCGGGATCATGCCGAATTTCAGCATGTCCTCGGGCATGACCTTGCTGAAGATGTCGCCAGGGTTGGTGTTCTCGTCATCGGACACGTCGGCTGTAAACCCGAGGGACTTCTTGCCGATGCGCTGCTCGATGATGGTGTCCAGGCCAGCGAACGCTCCACCGACAATGAAGAGCACATTGGTGGTGTCAATCTGGATGAACTCCTGGTGTGGATGCTTGCGACCGCCTTGCGGTGGCACGGACGCCGTCGTTCCCTCAAGAATCTTCAGAAGTGCCTGCTGCACACCTTCGCCGGAGACATCGCGGGTGATCGAAGGGTTCTCGCTTTTGCGGGCGACTTTGTCGATCTCGTCGATGTAGATGATCCCGGTTTCGGCCTTCTTGACGTCGTAGTCGGCGGCCTGGATGAGTTTGAGGAGGATGTTCTCGACATCTTCGCCGACGTAGCCAGCCTCCGTCAGGGCGGTCGCGTCAGCGATGGCAATCGGGACGTTGATCATGCGGGCCAGGGTCTGGGCGAGCAGAGTCTTGCCGGAACCGGTCGGACCGAGCAGCAGAATGTTGGACTTCGCCAGTTCGATCTTGTCGTCGCGAACTCGTTCAGCTTGACCGGCTTGCACCCGTTTGTAGTGGTTATAGACGGCAACCGACATGGCCTTCTTTGCCTGATCCTGGCCGATGACGTAGTTGCTCAGAAACTCGAAGATCTCACGGGGCTTCGGCAGTTCGTCGAGTTGTAGATCCGAGGCCTCGGTCAGCTCCTCTTCGATGATCTCGTTGCACAGGTCGATGCACTCGTCGCAGATGTAGACGCCTGGTCCGGCAATCAGCTTTTTGACCTGCTTCTGGCTCTTTCCGCAGAAAGAGCACTTGAGCAGGTCCCCACCCTCGCCAATGCGTGCCACTGTGCCGTCCCCTCAGATTCGTGTGCGGTTCCGACGTTACCTGAGGTTCGCGATTACGGCTTGCCTCACGCTCGGACGCGCGCAACGTTTCCGCCAAAAGCGGATAACCACCACCCGTTCCCCGTCAAACGGGCGACGGGAGTTGCGTGTTTGCTATTTGCGTGTCACCTTGCGTGACTCAATGACCTGATCGACGATGCCGTACTCCTTGGCCATCTCAGCGGTGAGAATCTTGTCCCGCTCGATGTCTCGGCCGATCTCCTCTACCGGGCGTCCCGTGTGCTCGGCGATGATGCCTTCCATCTCCGTGCGCATGCGCAGGATCTCGTTCGCTTGGATCTCGATGTCCGAGCCCTGGCCGCCTCCTTCGGAGTACGGCTGGTGGATCAGGATGCGAGCGTGCGGCAAGGCGTAGCGCTTGCCCGCGGTGCCGGAGGCGAGCAAGACCGCAGCAGCTGAGGCGGCCTGACCCAAACAAACGGTCTGCACCTCTGGCTTGATGAACTGCATGGTGTCGTAGATAGCGGTCATCGCCGTATACGAGCCACCAGGCGAGTTGATGTAGATCGAGATGTCCCGGTCTGGGTCCATCGACTCCAGGCACAGCAGCTGGGCCATGACGTCGTCGGCGGAGGCGTCATCGATTTGCACGCCCAGGAAGATGATGCGCTCTTCGAAGAGCTTGGTGTACGGGTTGTGGACGCGTTCGCCGGTAGACGTGCGCTCCCTGAACTCGGGCAACACGTAGCGCGAGGACGGTGCCAGCGTGGGATTGCTCACCAGGTTCATGCCGTGCCACCCTTTCCAGCCACGTCACTTGCACTTCGCACGACGTGATCGATGAATCCGTATTCCTGAGCTTGCTCAGCCGTGAACCAGCGGTCGCGGTCAGAGTCCTCTTCGACCTGCGCGAGGGTCTGGCCTGTCTGGTCAGCAATCAGTTCGGCGAGTTGCTTCTTGATCAGCAGCATCTGTTCGGCCTGGATCTTGATGTCCGAGGCTGTTCCGCCGAGACCACCTGAGGGCTGGTGCATCATGATGCGCGCGTGCGGCAACGCGTACCGCTTACCCGGGTGTCCCGCGCTGAGCAGGAACTGACCCATGCTTGCGGCCAATCCCATCGCGACCGTTGCCACGTCGTTGGTGACGAACTGCATCGTGTCGTAGATGGCCATGCCAGCGGTGACTGATCCACCTGGCGAATTGATGTAGAGGTAGATGTCAGCGTCTGGATCCTCAGCTGCGAGCAGCAGGATTTGGGCGCAGATGAGGTTGGAGTTGCTGTCCTCCACCGCGGAGCCGAGGAAGATGATTCGCTCGTCGAGGAGGCGCTTGTAGACGGAATCGTCGTGCCCGAAGCCAACGGCAGCGGCACTGCGAATGTCGGCAGTGGAATCAGTGGTCACGCTTTCGCACCCCTCAAGTCAGGCTAGTGAATTTGCGGCTTGTTGACCCTAACCCGGCAGGGGCTCAGGAACATCCCGGAACGTGCTCGTGTTCGCCCAGGGCGCACCAACTCAGCCCGCCA
>JAGNDY010000075.1:0-2239 GCA_018003655.1 Candidatus Nanopelagicales bacterium | reverse complement strand
CTCAGGAACATCCCGGAACGTGCTCGTGTTCGCCCAGGGCGCACCAACTCAGCCCGCCAAGGAGCGCCGTGCGTTAGTCCTTGGATTCGGCCTGGTCAGCAGCTTCGGCGATCTCCTCGGCGATCTCTTCAGCGATCTCCTCGGCGATAACTTCTTCGACGATCTCCTCGGCAATTTCCTCAGCCAACTCTTCGACAAGTTCCTCGGCGATCTCTTCCTCGGCGAGTTCTTCGAGGGCCTCTTCAAGCTCCTCTTCCATCTCGTCGGCCTCGGCCTCATCGAGCGCCGCCAGGTTGACCTCGTTGCCACTGGCATCGGTCACGGCAGCCTTCTGCAGGACCGTCGCCAACGCTTTACCGCGGCGAACGTCAGCGACAGCCATCGGGACCTGTCCGGCCTGGACCAACGCGTCAGCGAACTGGTCTGGGCTCATGCCGTATCGAGGTGCCTGGGCGATCAGCCATTGGGTCAACTCCGCCTGGCCGACCGAGAGCTCCTCGGTGTCAGCAATCTTGTCGAGGAGGAACTGAGTCCTGATGGATTTGCTGGTGTTCTCTTCGACCTCAGAGCGGTGCTCGTCATCACCGTGACCGTCTTCGAAGTGCTCGGCAACTTGTGCCTCTAACAGACTCTGCGGGACTGGAATCTCGACCGTCTCGAGCAGTTGCTCAAGTGCCTTCTCGCGTGCTTCCATTCCCTGCTCAACCAGTGCCATCCGCGCAACCCGGTCCTGCAGGTCGCCGCGAAGTTCCTCGAGTGTGTCGAACTCGCTGGCAAGTTGGGCAAACTCGTCGTCTGCGTCAGGCAGCGAGCGCTCACGCACCCCCTGCACTGACACTGTGATGGAGAGTTCCTTTCCGGCCAGCTCGCCCTCTTCCGGGGTGAAGGGGAATGTTGCCGTCTCGCCTTCGGAAAGTCCACGGATCGCTTCGTCGGCGCCGTTGACCATGCCAGCGGATCCGACCTCGTAGGACAGGGCCGTGGCGCTGTATTCCTCTTGCTTCTCGCCATCGAGAGTGCCCTCGACGTCAATGAGGACCAAGTCATCGTCCTGCGCTGCCCGCTCGACTGGTAGCGCAGTGGCGAAACGCTTGCGCAGTTCGTCAAGTTGCTCAGTCACTTTCTCGTCAGTGACCTCGGTGTCGGCGACCGTCACGGCCAGGCCGGCGTACTCAGGCAGTTCAAACTCGGGCCGAATGTCGACCTCGGCGGTGAAAACCAACTTCTCGTTGTCTTCGAGTTCAGTGACCTCAACCTGCGGCTGCCCGACGGCGACGACCTCGTTCTCGGTGATCGCGGCGTCGTAGGCGGCTGGGAGGGCCTCGTTGACCGCCTCCTCCAGAACGGACCCCCGGCCAACGCGTTGGTCGATCACTCGCGGGGGGACCTTGCCTTTGCGGAATCCGGGAATGGTGACCTGCGAACTGATCCGGGTGTAGGCCGCCGCGAGGGAATCGCTCATCTCCTCGAACGGGACCTCAACGGTGAGCTTGACGCGGGTGGGAGACAGGGTCTCGACCGAACTCTTCACAAACGATCCTCGGGTGTCGGCGCCCACCGGGACGGGTTCCCTGGCGGACTGGTTGTGGTCCGGGCCGTGGGCTCGAACCTTGTCGGGGCGGGGAGACTCGAACTCCCGATCTCCTGCTCCCAAAGCAGGCGCGCTAGCCACTACGCTACGCCCCGCGGCAATAGCTCCGTCAGTCTAACGGCGGCGCCAGAGCCCGCTGCGGGGCGCGGTCGTATTGGGAAACGCGGCATGGGGTCTGCGAACAAGGGACGACGTAATCGCGGCTCAACCACTCGTTCGCGCGAACGTTCTGTACCCTGATCAGGCGCAAGCACGCGGCGCACGCGGGTGTAGCTCAATGGTAGAGCCCCAGCCTTCCAAGCTGGCCATGCCGGTTCGATCCCGGTCACCCGCTCTGAGCGAGGTTAAGTAGCAGCGAGCATGCTCGAGGACACTGGCTCCGAGCGAGGAAGGGTCGCAGGCGAAGCCGAATACCCGCTCTGAGCGAGGTTAAGTGGCAGCGAGCATGCTCGAGGACACTGGCTCCGAGCGAGGAAGGGTCGCAGGCGAAGCCGAATACCCGCTCTGAGCGAGGTTAAGTGGCAGCGAGCATGCTCGAGGACACTGGCTCCGAGCGAGGAGAGTTAGTCGGCTTCCACCGGCACGTCGGACGTTGGGACGTGCGTCACGGAAGGAAGAATCCAGAGGACCATGAGCAACGAAGACCTG
>JAGNDY010000074.1 GCA_018003655.1 Candidatus Nanopelagicales bacterium | reverse complement strand
GGCCACTCCTGTGCCAGTTTGGGCGGCGGAACCGTGGAGTGCTAGGGAACTCCCGTCCGATCAAACGTGCGTGATCGCTTGACGGCCTGGTCGCCGACGGATTGGTGGAGCCGTTGGCAGGCGAGCATCCGTGCCGCGCGAATCGTGGTGGCCTTACTAGCCTCGTTGCTCCAACCATCCTTCAAAGTCAGGTCCACCTGTTGGGCCCTCGGGCAGCGTCAGGGCGCCAGCACGCAGCGCTCGACCGGTCTTCCCCGGTATGGGCAACGGCACGATCCTCGGGCCGCCCGGAGTTGAGGCAGCCAGCTGTCGGGCAGCGTCAACCAGTGACATCTGCTTCGGTCCCGCGATCTGCGTTCGTGCCACCGGGTCAGGATCTTGGGCAACATCGAGCAGGACTCGCGCCACTTCGCTGGTTGCCACAGGCTGGATCGCAATGTCGGGTACCAGAGCAAAGGGGCCGATCCGGGTTTGCTCGATGATCTGTCCGGCGAAGTCGTGGAACTGGGTCGAGCGTACGACTGCGGCTGGCACGGGGCCGAGCGTTGCCAACCGTTCCTGGGCCAACTTCGCTCGGTAGTAGGGCATCGGTATCTGGTCAATGCCGACGATCGACAACACCACATGTCGATCGACTCCGGCGGCGGCTTCTGCTAAGGACAGGTTGCGAGCCCCTTGCTCGAAGTATGCCGCGAGCTTCTTCTTGCTGATGAACTCCGGCAAGTTCCCGCAATCAATGACGACCTCGACGCCGGTGAGCGCGGCCAGCAGCCCGTCACCGCTGGCAACGTCCACGCGCCGGAATTCCGCGCCGTCCGGTAGTCGTGGTGCAGCATGCGCCCGCGTCAGCACCCGAACGTCATGGCCCCTGGACAATGCTTCCCGAACGACCGACTTCCCGGCCGTTCCCGTTCCGCCGACAACCCCGATCAACACAGTCGGGACCCCACTGGCGAACTCCGGCGCCTGGGACGAAGGTGTCGCTCAGCCCGTAACGGCCAGGGTGGCCTTGCGCCATTGGGTGGCACCGAAGATCACCCCGAGTACGCCCACTCCGATTGCCCAACTGAGCAAGGTGACCGTTGATGCGTGCTGGGTGGGCGCGCCGTTCCCGATTGTCTCGATCGTCGCGGACGCGATCACCACTGCGACTCCACCGAGGCTGACCATCAACGTGAGCAAGACGCCAGCAGCGGTGCCTGCTTCAGCCGGCTTGACGACACTCTGGATCGCGATGTTGCCGAATTGGAATCCAAGCCCCAGTAAGAAGGAGGCGATGCCCATCAGCACTAAATAAACGACCATTTGGTCGGAAAACGCGAGCGCAAATAGCGCTAGCGCTCCGCCGACGAGGGACACGGTCATGACTCGTTGGGTTGGGTAGCGCACAGCGAGTCTGCCGGAAACTGGGCCGCCAACCGACAAACCAATCGCGGCCGGCACGAACATCAACCCGGCAACAAGTCCTGAGTAGCCGCGGACCTGTTGCAGATACAACGTGGCAACAAAGATGACCACCACGATGCCCATGTTCGCAATCGTCGCCGCGTAGACCAGGGCGCTGAAGGCCTTGTTGCGCCACATAACCGGCGGGATGAGTGCCCACTTGGCCCGTCGCTCCCACAGCACAAATCCGACCACCGCGATGATCCCCACAACGGCCGGAATGATGGCCTTGGGTCCCAGGCCAGTCCCGGATGCATCATCGATCCCCAGCGACAACCCGCCAATTCCGAGGGCAAGCAATACGACGCCGAGCCAGTCGAGATTGATCAACTTGTGCCCCGCGAGTGCCGGGTCGGTGGACTCCTTGAGTTGGAAGTGACCCCAGATCACCCCGCCCAACGCGATGGGAACGTTGATCAAGAACACCCAACGCCAACCAACTGTCGATGACAGCCCGCCACCCAGAATCGGGCCCGCCGCAGTTCCGATTCCCGCCAGCCCCGTGAGGAATCCCAGGATTCGGGGCCGTTCGATCGCATTGGTGGCGTTGGTGACCAACGACATCGCGACCGGGAAGTAGAGACCCGCGCCAACACCCTGCACGACCCGTGCCGCGATGACCGAGCCAACAGTGGGCGACAACCCGACCCACAGCGATGCGAGGCCGAAAATGGTAAGCCCGATCAACAGCATCCGCTTGCGCCCGAGGAGATCCGCCAGCCGACTGCCGGGAACCATCACGATGCCGATAGCGATCATGTAGGCGCTGACTGTCCACTGAAGATCCGCAGTGGTTGATCCGAGCTCCTTGGCCATGCTCGGCAGCGCCAGAGCGAGCGCGAAGTAGTCGAGTTGGACACACACCAACGCCACCGCGACGGAGCCGAACCGCCGGATGATCTCCGACGGACCGACGCGAGTCGCCGCGGCCACGCTCATGTGCCGCTAGTCCGCCTCGGCCGCCTCGGCCGCTTCGACAGCCAGCGACTCGGGGACAGCGGACTTCGCCGTGCCGGTGAAGGTAAACGCCAAGTCCTCGCCAGTGCCCTCGACATCGACGACGACAATCTCGCCAGCCTTCAGGTCTCCGAACAGAATCCGCTCGCTGAGCGCATCTTCGATGTCGCGTTGGATGGTCCGGCGCAGCGGACGCGCACCAAGCATCGGGTCGTAGCCACGCGAGGCAAGGGCTTCCTTTGCCGCCGTCGTGAGTTCGAGGCCCATGTCCTTGTCGCGCAGCCGATCATCGAGATTGGCCAGCATCAGGTCGACGATCTGGATGATCTCTTCCTTGGTGAGCTGGTGGAACACGATGATGTCATCGACACGGTTGAGGAACTCAGGCCGGAAGTGCACCTTGAGCTCGTCATTGACCTTGGCCTTCATCCGCTCATAGTTGGACTTTGTGTCGCTAGCATTCTGGAAGCCCATTCCCATGGACTTCGAGATATCGCGGGTTCCAAGGTTGGTGGTCATGATGATCACCGTGTTCTTGAAGTCGACAACCCGGCCTTGCGAGTCAGTCAGGCGACCGTCTTCCAGAATCTGCAACAGCGAGTTGAAGATGTCCGGGTGGGCCTTCTCGACCTCATCGAAGAGCACCACCGAGAACGGCTTGCGGCGAACCTTCTCGGTCAGCTGGCCGCCCTCTTCGTAACCGACGTATCCGGGAGGTGAACCGAACAGACGCGAGACGGTGTGCTTCTCGCTGTATTCGCTCATGTCCAAGCTGATGAGCGAGTCCTCATCACCGAATAGGAACTCTGCGAGGGTCTTGCTCAGCTCGGTCTTTCCGACGCCGGACGGACCGGCGAAGATGAACGATCCACCTGGCCGCTTGGGGTCCTTCAGACCCGCACGCGTACGGCGAATCGCCTGGGAAAGCGCCTTGATGGCCTGTTCCTGACCGATGACCCGTTTGTGGAGTTCGGTCTCCATCCGCAGCAGGCGCTGGCTCTCCTCTTCCGTCAACTTGAAGACCGGAATGCCGGTAGCGACCGCGAGTACCTCGGCGATGATCTCCTCATCCACCTCGGCCACGACGTCGAGATCGCCAGCCTTCCACTCCTTCTCGCGCTCGGCCTTGTCGCCGATGAGGTTCTTCTCCTTGTCGCGCAGGTTTGCGGCCTTCTCGAAGTCCTGGGAGTCGATCGCCGACTCCTTCTCGCGACGGACAGCAGCGATGCGCTCATCGAACTCGCGCAAATCCGGCGGAGCGGTCATGCGGCGAATCCGCAGCCGAGCACCAGCCTCATCGATCAAGTCGATTGCCTTGTCCGGCAGGTAGCGGTCGTTGATGTACCGGTCAGCGAACGTTGCCGCGCTGACCAGGGCGGCGTCGGTGATGGTGACGCGGTGGTGGTTCTCGTACCGGTCGCGCAGACCCTTGAGGATTTCGATGGTGTGCGCGAGGGTCGGCTCGCTGACCTGAATCGGCTGGAAACGACGCTCAAGCGCGGCGTCCTTCTCCACATATTTGCGGTACTCATCCAGAGTGGTGGCCCCGATGGTCTGCAACTCGCCGCGGGCAAGCATCGGCTTGAGGATGCTCGCGGCGTCAATCGCTCCCTCCGCAGCACCAGCGCCGACCAACGTATGCATCTCGTCAATGAACACGATGATGTCGCCACGGGTGCGGATCTCTTTCAGGACCTTCTTCAACCGCTCTTCGAAGTCACCGCGATACCGGGAACCGGCAACGAGGGCTCCGAGGTCGAGGGTGTAGATCTGCTTGTCCTTGAGCGTCTCTGGAACCTCGCCAGCGACGATCATCTGCGCGAGACCCTCGACGACGGCGGTCTTGCCGACGCCGGGCTCGCCGATGAGGACAGGGTTGTTCTTCGTCCGTCGGCTGAGCACCTGCATCACGCGCTCAATTTCCTTCTCGCGCCCGATAACGGGGTCGAGTTTGGATTCACGCGCGGCCTGGGTCAGGTTCTGGCCGAATTGGTCAAGGACCAGGGAGGTGGACGGGGTGCCTTCCTGCGGACCGCCGGAACTGGCTGGCTCTTTGCCCTGGTAACCGGACAGCAACTGAATGACCTGCTGGCGAACCCGGTTGAGGTCCGCGCCGAGCTTGACGAGGACCTGGGCGGCGACACCTTCGCCCTCGCGGATCAAGCCAAGCAGGATGTGCTCAGTGCCGATGTAGTTGTGGCCGAGTTGCAGCGCCTCCCGCAAGGAAAGCTCGAGGACCTTCTTGGCGCGCGGCGTGAACGGGATGTGCCCGCTGGGCGCCTGCTGCCCTTGGCCGATGATCTCCTCGACCTGGTGACGGACGGCCTCGAGCGAGATGTTGAGGCTCTCAAGGGACTTGGCGGCGACGCCCTCGCCCTCATGGATCAGTCCGAGCAGGATGTGCTCAGTGCCGATGTAGTTGTGGTTGAGCATCCGGGCCTCTTCTTGGGCCAAGACAACCACCCGACGCGCACGGTCGGTAAATCTCTCGAACATCGCACTGGCTCCTTTTGAGTCGAGGTGCTTGAACCCTACCTGGCGGCGGCAAGGCTTCACCCTGTTCTACACGCAACGACCCGGTTCGGGTACATGTTCCCGGTACCGGGACGCTTCGCCGTTGGTGAACATGGCGCCTAAGTGCCCGATCTCGTCACTCCCCGTGAGGATTTGGGTGCGTTGAGGGCCTATGCGAGGTAGCGTTTTGACTATGCGGCGACCACTGACAAGCCAAGCTCGGCTCACCCCAGCCACGCAAACCCCCTCAATCGCCATGGGTCAGCGACTGCGAGTTGGCCTGGTTGCGACTTCCTGCGCGACTCTGGTGCTCGCCCCAGTCATGGCCCCCAGCGCCCAAGCGGCCAGCAGCGGAGTCAGTTCCGTGTCAGCCCCGACTTCCAACTGCCGCACTCAAGTTCCCGGTCTCAAGGCCTCGTTCACCCGCCAAATCAAAGCGAACAGTTCGCAGGTCGTGGTGGTCCGCGGCAATTCCAAACGCGCTTGGCACAACCGGGTGCAGTACTGGCAGAAGTCGAACGGCTGCTGGAACAAAGTGCGCGGCGTCGCCGGCCGCAACGGCATCACCGGGTGGAACCGCAAACCCACCGACGGTTCCGGCCTGAGCCCAATCGGGGTCTACACGCTGACAGACGCTGGCGGACGGCTTCGTAACCCCGGCACTCGGTTGCCGTACCACTACGGGCCGCAGGCCTACGACCGCGGCGGTTACCGAATGAACAACAAGCGCGTGCAGGTCTTCGACTACCTGGTGGCAATCAACTTCAACCGCTTTCCTGGCTCAAAACCACACGACCTGCGTCGGCCGGACCCCACGATCAAGGACGGCGGTATCTGGTTCCACGTCCGCGGCTCCGGGCCAACGCGTGGCTGCGTCTCGGTCAAGCGCTCACAGATGAAGTGGACTCTGCGGTGGCTACGGCCAGCAGCACATCCGACGATCGTGATGGGACCCAAACAGACCCTCAGCGGGTGACGGCTGGGTGGTGTGGTGGACCCAATGGGGACAAGATGGGTTCATGGCCAATCACCCACGTGCGGGAACACCTGCGCTCACCGAAGACCTCACCGACGTCGCACGGCTGATCACCGCGTATTACACGCTTGAGCCGGACGTCAGCATCCCCGAACAGCAGGTCGCGTTTGGCACTTCTGGCCACCGCGGGTCCGCGTTCAATCGCGCCTTCAACGACGGCCACATCGCCGCCACAACGCAGGCAATCGTTGAGTACCGCAAGAGCAAGGGCATTACCGGACCCCTCTTCATGGGAATGGACACCCACGCGCTCAGCGAGCCCGCCTACGCCACCGCGCTGGAGGTGCTGGCGGCAAACGAGGTCGACACGTGGCTGGATCCGCACGACTCCTTCACTCCGACGCCAGCGGTCAGCCACGCGATCCTGACGTACAACAACTCCGGGCAGCCGGGCCAGGCCGACGGCATCGTCGTGACGCCTTCGCACAACCCGCCCATGGATGGTGGTTTCAAATACAACCCGCCCGACGGCGGTCCAGCCGGAACCGACATCACCAAGTGGATCCAGGATCGCGCCAACCAGATCCTCGCCGAGGGCCTCAAGGACGTGAAGCGGATTGGATACGAACGCGCCCGCAAGGCTGAGACGACCCGCAATTACGACTTCCTGGACACCTACGTCAACGATTTGGGCAATGTGGTCAACCTCGACGCCGTCCGTGACGCCGGAGTTCGTATCGGCGCCGATCCCCTCGGGGGAGCCAGCGTCAATTACTGGGGTGCCATCGCCGATCGGTACAACCTCGACCTGACAGTGGTCAATCCGAACGTTGATCGACAATTCGGGTTCATGACGTTGGACTGGGACGGCAAGATCCGGATGGACTGCTCAAGTCCAAACGCGATGGCGTCGCTGATCGCGCGCAAGGACGAGTTCCAGATCGCCACTGGCAACGATGCCGACTCCGACCGACACGGCATCGTCACCCCGGATGCCGGACTGATGAACCCCAACCATTTCCTGTCGGTCGCGATTCAGTATCTGTTCGCCAACCGCCCCGGCTGGCCCGACGGCTGCGCGATCGGCAAGACCCTGGTGAGCTCATCCATGATCGATCGAGTGGCCGAGTCACTTGGACGGACCCTGATCGAGGTGCCGGTCGGGTTCAAGTGGTTCGTTCCCGGCCTGGTGGACGGTTCCGTCGGTTTTGGCGGCGAGGAATCTGCCGGTGCCAGCTTCCTGCGTCTCAACGGCAAGGTCTGGACGACGGACAAGGACGGTCTGATCCTCGACCTGCTCGCCTCGGAGATCCAGGCCGTCACCGGGCAATCGCCGAGTCAGCACTACGCCGCCCTGACCGAGGAGTTTGGGGACCCGGCGTATGCCCGAGTGGATGCCCCAGCGACGCGCGAGCAGAAGGCGGTGTTGGCCGATCTGTCCCCCGAACAGGTCACCGCGACCGAGTTGGCCGGGGAGCCCATCACCGCCAAGCTCACCCGAGCACCAGGCAACGACGCTCCCATCGGCGGGCTGAAGGTCACCACCGAGTCCGGCTGGTTCGCGGCTCGACCGTCAGGCACCGAAGACGTCTTCAAGATCTACGCAGAGTCCTTCAAGGGTGCCGAGCATCTGGCCCAGATTCAGGTCGAGGCACGCGAGGTCGTGTCCGACGCCCTCGGCGGGTAATCGCCTTAGCTGGGAACGCCAACTGCCCGCACGTTTTCCGCGCGGGCAGTTGGCGTGTTGCGGGAGCTATCCCCGGGCGAAGAACGCCTTGGTGCGCGCGCCTGAGTAGAGCATCAGCAGCACGATGATCGCGATCAGCGCGTTGGCTGATTGCGCGATGCGGGTGTTGGTCGAGCCGGACATGATGAGCACGACGATCGCGGCCGCAATGTGAAGGACACAGAAGAGGGCAATGACGCCACGGGCAAGCCGGGAACCGCCGAACAAGCCGAACGACAGCATGAGCGTGATAGCGCCAACGATGATGAGGCCAATGCCGAAGTAGGTGAGGTTGCTCTTGCTCGTACCGGAGTCGGCCACAAACTGGGCGTCGGTTCGGTTGAGCAGGATGATCAGGCCGATAGCGATGTCGAAGGCCGCCAGCAGGAGCGCGAGGATGGCAAGCAACGTGACGTTCCACGGACGCTTGGCTTTGACCGGCACTTGGGCAGGCTGCTGGTAGCCAGCGACAGGCTGTTGGTACTGCGGCGCTGGTTGCTGGTATTGCGGCTGCTGATACTGCGGCTGTTGGTATTGCGGTGGCTGCGCCGGTGGCTGGTACTGCGGCTGGCCCTGGGCAGGATCCTGTGGTTGTCCGCCGACGGGCGGTTGCGGAGTGCTCATGCGCCGTATTGTCGCGGTGCGTGCGCCGGTTGTCGACCTTTGCGCCAGCGAGTCGGGCCCAGTCGGGCCCAGTCGGCGCCCCGCTGCCGCTGCAGGATTCGCCACCTAGTTGGGTTTGGCGTGCCAGATTCGGTCCAGGTAGTCCTGTACCGAACGATCCGAGGAGAAGTAGCCGGCCCTTGCGACATTCAGAATCGCTTGCCGATTCCATTCGTCTGGGTCCCGGTACACGGCATCCACCTGCGCTTGCGCATCGATGTACGCCCGGTAGTCCGCGAGGACCAAGAACGGGTCATCGTCCAACAGGTGCCCGAGGACGGCGTTGGCGGCGGA
>JAGNDY010000073.1:2229-8836 GCA_018003655.1 Candidatus Nanopelagicales bacterium | reverse complement strand
TGCAGCGCCATGATGTCCACGACGTTGACCACCCGGACCTGCATGGCGGGCAGTCGTTGTTTGAGGATCTGCGCGGCGGCGATCGTCTCCTGGGTCACTACGTCACCCGCACATGCCAACACGATGTCCGGGTCACCGGTACCGTCCTCATTGCCCGCCCAATCCCAGATGCTGGCACCGAGTCGACAGTGTTCGTTGGCCTGCTCAAGAGTGAGCCACTGAAGCTGTGGCTGCTTGTCGATGACAATGAGGTTGACGTAGGAGCGGGACTTGAAGCAGTGCTCGGCTACCGAGAGCAAGCAGTTGGCATCTGGCGGTAGATAGATCCGCGCTACATCGCTGCGCATGGTAAGAATCGTCTGCAACAAACCAGGCGCCTGGTGAGAGAAGCCGTTGTGATCGTTACGCCAGGCGGTCGACGTCAGCAGAATGTTCAGGCTGGGCACCTCGGCCCGCCAGCCAAGGTGATTGGACTCTTCCAACCACTTGCTGTGTTGGATCGTCTGGGACGCGCTAACCATGGCGAAGGCCTCGTAGGTCGCGAACAATCCGTGTCGACCTGTGAGCGTGTAGCCCTCCAGCCAACCATGGCAATTGTGTTCGGAGAGCACCTCCATCACGCGCCCGTCGTGGGAGAGCTTTACGTCCTCTGGGGTGACCTTCTCCATCCAGGCTCGGTCGCTCACTTCAAAGACGGCGCCGAGGCGATTGCTATTGGTCTCGTCTGGACAGAAGAGCCGGAAGTTGTGGGGGTTAGCCGAGTAGATGTCGCGCATCATCTCGCCCAGCACGCGAGTCGACTCGTGGCGCACCGTGGCTGGGGCTGGCACGTCAATCTCATAGTTGCTGGTGGGGGGGATCTCCAACACCTCAGTCAGTCGCCCACCGTTTGCCGCCGGAGCCGCACTCATTCGCAAGTCGCCGTGCGGGTTGGCGTCGGTGACCATTCCCGTTGGGACACCGTCAGCATCGAATAGCTCGTCGGGCCGGTAGGACTGCAGCCACTCGCGCAGGATCTCCAGGTGCTCCGGGTTCTCCTTCACGCCCGAGAGCGGAACCTGGTGTGCCCGCCACGTGCCCTCGATCTGAATACCGTCAACGACTTTCGGCCCAGTCCAACCCTTGGGCGAGCGTAGGATGATCATTGGCCACAGCGGCTCATCACCGTCCCAGTCGTCGTTGCGGGCTGCTGCTTGGATCTGTTTGATCCGGGCCCAGGCGTCGGCGAGCACCTCCGCGAAGCGCTCGTGCATGCCGGGCAAGTCGTCGCCGGTGACCTCGAATACCTCGTACCCGTATCCGCGGAAGAGGTCGCGCAGCAGCGCGGGATCCTTGCGGGCGAGGACGGTCGGTCCAGCGATCTTGGCGCCGTTCAGATGCAGAATGGGCAAGACTGCCCCATCCCGCTTGGGGTTGATGAATGAGACACCCTTCCAGGAGCCCTCCAGTGGGCCAGTCTCTGCCTCCCCGTCGCCGACCACCGCCAGAGCAATCAAATCGGGGTTGTCCATGACGGCGCCGAACGCGTGAACCAACACGTAGCCGAGTTCGCCGCCTTCGTGGATCGAGCCAGGCGTGGTTACTGACGCGTGGCTCGGGATTCCGCCAGGGGAGGAGAATTGCCGGAACAACTGCAGCATCCCGTCACGGTCGCGCGTGATGTCTGGGAAGCACTCCGTATAGGAACCCTCCAGCCAACTGGCGGCGACGAGTGCCGGACCGCCGTGGCCGGGGCCGGCGAGATAGATCATTTGCTGCCCGGTCTGGCGGATCAGTCGCGAGGCGTGCGCGTAGATAAAGGACAGACCGGGACTCGTACCCCAGTGGCCAAGGAGTCGGGGTTTGATGTCCTCGGGGGTCAGCGGAACGCGCATCAGCGGATCGGCCTTGAGGTAGATCTGGCCGATCGTCAAGTAGTTGGCCGCCCGCCACCAGGCATCCACGACCTGCACATCGGTGGTGGTTGGACTCGCGAGGTCGTCACGATGGGTGGCGATCTGGTCGGCAGTCATGGAGCTTGCGCGCGCTGTGTCAGTCATGGCTTCCCCAGTTCGGTGGCTCGGTCACTGCCACCTTTGCGCGCATGCCTGCTTCACGCAATAGCTCTCGCGCAAATGGAAGAATCCAGGAACTGCGTGAGGCCGGGTTGGGAAGTCGCCTCGATCTGCCAGGACACGGCCCGAATCCGCTGGGATCATTTCGCTCATGGTGGTTAGTCCAGGTGCGTCGGCCGACGCTGCCGAACCTGCCCGGCCCAGTGCTGACGATGTGCTGCGCGCCACTACCGAGGAGGCTACCGAGGGTTTCATGATTGTTGGTGTCGACGGCATCATTCGGTCGGCCAATCGAGCGATGAGTCGAATGACCGGCTACTCCCACCAAGAACTCGTCGGCAGCTCTGCATGGATGCTCAATGCGCCAGGCGACGAGGCGGTTTCCGAACGTGCGTTTGACGCCTTGACTCGCGACGGAACCACCGAATGGCGCCGCCGCCGCGAGTATCGCCGTAAGGACGGGTCAAGCTTCTGGGCGGAGGTGCTCGCATATCCCGTCAAGGGAAGTGACGGGACGGTCCTTGCCCTGGCCGGTCACATCGTTCCGGCCATCAGCGACCAGACATGGCACGAGATAGCTGACTCGGCCGAGGCCGAGGAGTTGCGGCCACGAGTCTTTCCGAGAGTCGGCCACCTCAGAGTGAGTCGCGCTGGGACCATTGAGGAGGTCAACACTGACCTGTGCGAGTTGCTCGGTTGGCAAGCCACGAACCTCTTGGGGATGCCAAGCTCAGACTTCCGTCATCCCGATGATGTGGGTCTGGTGGAGGCTGCGCTGGCAGGGCTGGTTGCCGGTGCCGACGGTGCTCAGTGGACCGCCCGCTATCGCAAAGGGGACGAGTCGTACCTGTGGGGAGATGTCCGCGCCACCGCGGTGCGTGGCGACGATGGCGGGCTAGTAGGCGCGCACGCATCTATGATGGATGCTTCCGAGAGCGTGCAGCGGCAGCATGATCGAGCGCTTGCCGACGGGCTCCTGATCGAAGCGACTGAGCGGGCGCCCATCGGGCAGGCTTTGATGACGTTGGACGGGTACTTCGCTCAAGTGAATGCGTCGTTCTGCGCGATCACTGGGTACGAACGGTCTGAACTGACCAAGCTCACCTACCAATCCATTACCCATCCGGCCGACCTAGAGACCGATGTGGAGCAAGCGGCTGCGGTCGTCAATGGGTCAATACCCTCTTATGAGATGGATAAGCGCTACTTCCGTCGCGACGGATCGATCGTCTGGGTTCGGCTGTATGTCAGCGCGATTCGCGACGATCAAGGCGAGCCGTTGGCGTTTGTCTCCCAGGTCATCGACATTTCGCGACAGAAGACGGCTGAGATCGCCACCACCGCGGCCTATGCCGATCTCAGCTACAGGTCCGTCCACGACGCGCTCACGGGGTTGCCAAATCGCGAGGCCATCCACGAGAGCCTCTCCGCTGCCATTGCGGGTCAACCGTCGGACGGCCGAGTGGCTGTGATGTTCATTGACGTCGATCGATTCAAATCGGTTAATGACGGCATTTCCCACATTTCAGGAGACCGCGTGCTGGTTGGGATCGCCCAACGACTGAGCGAATGCCTAGAAACTTGTGACATGGTTGGTCGCTTTGGTGGTGACGAGTTTGTGGTCGTCGCCAACCGAACTGCTTCGGACCGAAGCGTCGTTGAGTCAGCCGAAAGCATCAGGTCGATCATTTCTGGATCCGACATCTCGCTTGACTCAGACCGCGGCATTCACGTGACCGTGAGCATTGGCATCAGCGTCGGGCGGGCCGAGTCGACACCGGAGGAGATGCTCAGCGAGGCGGACACCGCGATGTACCAGGCAAAGAGTCGAGGCAGAGACTGTTGCGTAGTCGCTGACGATCACATGCGCAATGAGGTGCAGAGCAGAATGGAGCTTGCGGGTTCGATCCGGAACGGGATTGCTCACCGCGAATTCGTGCCGTGGTTCCAGCCCATCGTGGAATTCTCAAGCGAGCGGATCGTCGGGTTTGAATCACTTGCCCGCTGGGTCTGCGACGGTCGAACGATCACGGCTGCGGACTTCATCGAGGTTGCCGAGGAGGCTGGGTCGATCAAGGCCCTGGGGAGCCAAATCTTTGCTCGCACTGTCGAGCTCATGGGTACGCTCGGAGCCGGGTACCTGATGACTGTCAATGCATCACCGACCGAGATCGCCGACCCAGCCTTCAGTCCCATGGTCAGTCAATTATTGCGAGATCATTGTGTGGACCCGACGCAGTTGGCAATCGAAATCACCGAACACGCTTTGATGAACCTCGGTGTTGAGGCGCACCGTGGCTTGCTCACCCTCAGTGATTCGGGGGTTGGGCTGCTGGTTGACGATTTTGGAACGGGCTACTCATCGATCTCGACACTGCTGAAGTACCCGGTGACTGGCATCAAGCTTGACCTCTCGTTCACTTCCCGAATTGGGCAGAATCCGAAAGGTCAAGCAGCAAAAATCGCTGGCGGACTCGCCGATTTGGCTGATCGACTCAACCTGACCCGCATCGCCGAGGGAATTGAAAGTGAGCAACAAGCGCGAGCTCTGCAGGAGTTGGGTTGGACGTGGGGACAGGGCTGGCTGTTCGGCCGAGCCGCGCCAGCATCCCATTCGATACCACGCCCGAGAGCGGAGTCACCAACGCTCGATCCACCCGTCGACGTCGGTGGACTCGCAGATTGAACTGACCGGTCACCAGTGTCGATTTGCCCAGACCTGTAACGACGGCCGTTCGGCTCCTATGGTCGTATCCCACCCGTGGCCGGGGTACACCACCGTCCTATCTGGGAGCTTCGCGAACAGCTTGCTCGCGACGTCGTTGAGCAGGGTGGAGTAGGCGGCGGGATCATCGCAGGTGTTTCCGATCCCACCGGGGAACAAGGCGTCGCCCGTGAAGGTATGGGTCGACCCGTCCGGATCTCGATAGATGGCTGCTAACGAAGTGGAGATGTGTTCGGACCCGAGTCGTTTGTGGCCGACGAGTTCAACGAGTTCAATGTTTGCCTGACCTAGCTGCAGGACCGATCCGTCGGACAAGAGATGGTCCGTGCGCACTGGGATGAGCGTTGCCTCCGGTTCACTGGCGTAGGTCTCGGCACCGGTTTGCTCGACGACGTCCTGCAACGCCTGGAAGTGGTCGGGATGGCAGTGCGTGGTCAGGACTGCGTCCAACTGCCCATCGCACATGTCCAGGATCCGGCCAGACTCAGCTGCGGCATCGATAAGCAGGGTCTGACCGGTGGCTTTGTCTCGTAGGAGGTAGCAGTTGTTGTCCAAGAAGCCGACTGCGAGTTTGCGAATCTCCAGTTGTGCGCTGTCTTGGACTTGCCATGGCCCACCGACCTCGACCTTGCCGTCATAGTTCACGCCCTTGACGTTACCGACGCCCGGTGTTGTCGCGGGCGCGGGCGTTACCGACGACCGGTCCTGTCGGGGCCGCGGGTTAGCCTTCACGGGTGGATCGGCTCATCGTTCGTGGCGCGCGCGAACACAACCTGCGCGACGTGTCCCTTGATCTGCCCAGAGATGCGCTGATTGTGTTTACCGGCTTGTCCGGCTCAGGCAAATCCAGTTTGGCGTTTGACACGATCTTCGCCGAGGGCCAGCGACGCTACGTGGAGAGTCTGTCTGCGTATGCGCGGCAGTTCCTCGGGCAGATGGACAAGCCGGATGTGGACTTCATCGAGGGCTTGTCACCAGCGGTCGCGATTGACCAGAAGTCGACATCGAAGAACCCGAGATCGACGGTCGGAACTATCACGGAGGTCTATGACTACCTCCGACTGCTCTACGCACGAATCGGCAAGCCGCATTGCCCGGTGTGTGGCAAGCCCATCGCGCGGCAGACCCCCCAGCAGATAGTCGACCAAGTACTAGAACTCCCGGCTGGACAGCGGTTCCAGATCCTTGCTCCGCTGATCCGTTCTCGCAAAGGCGAGTACGTGGACCTTTTTCGGTCGCTGCAGACGCAGGGGTTCTCGCGTGCGCGGATCGATGGTGTGGTTCACAGCCTGGCCGAGCCGCCCACGCTCAAAAAACAGGAGAAACACACGATTGAGGTGGTCGTTGACCGACTCGCGGTCAAACCCGACGCCAAGCGTCGACTGACGGACTCAATCGAGACAGCTCTGCGACTAACCAATGGCATGGTGACGCTGGACTTCGTCGACTTGGCTGAAGACGACCCGGATCGTGAGCGCACCTTCAGCGAGCACCTGGCCTGCTTGGAAGACGGGCTGTCCTTCGAGGAACTTGAGCCTCGGTCCTTCTCCTTCAACTCACCGTTCGGCGCGTGCCCGCAGTGCTCGGGTCTTGGCACTCGCATGGAGGTGGACCCCGAGCTGGTCATTCCGGATCCCAGCAAATCCCTCTCGGACGGCGCGATCCAACCGTGGTCCCACGCATCCATGGCGGGGTATTACCTGCGGCTTCTGACTGCACTTGCCGACGACTTGGACTTTGACATCAACACTCCGTGGGAGGAGTTGCCGACCAACGTTCAGAAGACGGTGCTGGCGGGGCAAGGCAATTCGGTCACGGTCAAGTACCG
>JAGNDY010000073.1:0-2129 GCA_018003655.1 Candidatus Nanopelagicales bacterium | reverse complement strand
CTGCGAGATTTGGGCAACACCCTGATCGTCGTCGAGCATGACGAGGACACGATCCGGGCGGCTGACTGGATCGTCGATATCGGTCCCGGCGCCGGTGAGCATGGGGGAGCGGTGGTCGTATCCGGTCCGCTGGCAGAACTTGAGGCCTCGGAAGAGTCGATGACCGGTGCCTACGTATCCGGCCGCAGGGAGATCTCCATCCCGAAGACCAGGCGCGCGCCGGAACCCGACCGCGAGATCGTCATCCATGGTGCGCGCGAGCACAACCTGCGCGATGTCACGGTTCCCATTCCGCTGGGCTGTTTGGTCGCGGTCACCGGCGTTTCCGGATCGGGTAAGTCGACGCTGGTCAACGATGTGCTCTACCGATCACTAGCCAGGGACCTGCACCTGGCTCGAACCGTGCCGGGCCGCCACGTCGGTGTCACCGGTACGGACTTGGTCGACAAGGTGGTGCACGTCGACCAGGGTCCGATTGGACGGACGCCCCGCTCAAACCCGGCGACGTACACAGGCGTGTTCGATCACGTTCGTCGACTGTTTGCCTCAACCGAAGAGGCCAACGTTCGTGGGTATCTCCCCGGTCGGTTCTCATTCAACGTCAAGGGCGGGCGCTGCGAGGCGTGCTCCGGCGACGGAACCATCAAGATTGAGATGAACTTCCTGCCTGACGTGTACGTGCCGTGCGAGGTCTGCCACGGTGCCCGCTACAACCGCGAAACGCTAGAGGTCCACTACAAGGGCAAGACGATCGCCGAAGTCCTTGACATGCCCATCGAGGAGGGAATGGAGTTCTTCGCCGCTGTGCCGGCCATTGCCCGGCACTTGCGCACCCTGTTCGACGTCGGCCTCGGTTACGTCCGGTTGGGACAACCGGCGCCGACGTTGTCCGGAGGCGAGGCGCAGCGCGTCAAACTCAGCGCTGAGTTGCAGAAGCGCTCAACCGGCCGAACGATCTACGTCTTGGATGAGCCCACGACGGGACTGCATTTCGAAGATATTCGCAAATTGCTCGAAGTTCTCGGTCGGCTGGTCGAACAAGGCAACACGGTCGTGGTGATCGAGCACAATCTTGACGTGATCAAGACGGCCGACTGGGTCATCGACATGGGACCGGAGGGCGGATCGGGGGGCGGCACGGTGGTTGCCACTGGAACGCCCGAGCAAGTCTCTGAGGTCGACGCAAGCCACACGGGTGAGTTCCTGCGACACACACTTGCGGGGTCCCACGCCGTCAGCGTCAAGCAGCAACGCAACGAGACTGTGCCGCCGACGAAGAAGACACCGACGAAGAAGACACCGACGAAGAAGGCGCCAGCGAAGAAGGCGCCAGCGAAGAAGGCGCCAGCGAAGAAGGCGCCAGCGAAGAAGACGCCCGCGAAGAAGACCTCAGGTATCAAGTCCCGGACAAGGAAAGCCGCTTCCCAGGACGCGGTTGTACAGTCGGCCAACACGTAACCCGCGAGAGGATCAACATGACGACAACGCCTCAGGAACGCGAGCAGGCTGTAGCAGCTCACGAACAGGCTGCACCGGATCACGCCGTGTCTTCGGTCTTTTCGCGACGCAACGTGCTCGCGGTTGGAGCGCTGGGTGCTGCCGGTGTTGCTCTGGCGGCCTGCAGTTCCAAATCGAGTGATTCCGGCTCCGCAGCAGCGTCCGAATCACCCTCTGGTGGACAGTCCGGCACTGGGGCCGGGTCAGGGAGCGGCGCGGAAATTACCTCCGTGTCCAAGGTCCCAGTCGGTGGCGCCATCATCACCGATTCGGCGGACACTGGGTTCGTGGTCTCGCAGCAGAAGGCCGGCGAGGTCGCGTGCTACAGCGCGGTCTGTCCCCACCAAGGGTGCCTGTGCAGCCAAATTCAAGGGGAGGTCGCTGTGTGCCCCTGCCACGGTAGCCGCTTCAATGTCTTCACCGGCGATGTCGTGCAGGGCCCCGCGACCACTGGATTGACCAAAGTGGAAGTGAAGGTCGCCGGCGGCAAAGTCGTGCAGGCTTAGTTGTCAACGATCCTGCGACTCGGAACACCGCGGACTCGAAACCCTGCGGCGATCGGCAGCGCCGAGTCAGGCGAAGGCAGCGACCTTGCGAACCTGCTGGGCGATGATCTTCCCGCGCATGCGGTA
>JAGNDY010000072.1 GCA_018003655.1 Candidatus Nanopelagicales bacterium | reverse complement strand
TCCGCGAATGACTGCGGCTCGTCACCGGCGGCACTGGTGCGCGAATCGATCGGGGAAGTGTCGTTCGGTCCAGGTTGGTAACTCATGCAGTGAGTTTCCTTAGCCAACCTGGGAGTTTCCTGAGAAACGCGTAAGGGTTCGGCCAAGGCCAGCGCCGCGCCAACCGATCCGCGGTCCGGCCTTGGGACGGATGACCCCTTTCTTGGTGACACCTGATTCTTGATCGAGAGCGGCAAACGCGATCGCATGGAACTGGTCGCGGAGGGCGTCTACGGCGCCTTCGTCTGAACGAGGGTGAGGCACACGCATGAAGACGATCGTTGCGGACCAACTCGCACAGCGTCTTATCGACTGGGGCGTGGACACGGTGTTTGGACTTCCGGGTGACGGGATCAACGGAATCATGGAGGGCCTGCGCAGACACCAGGATCAGCTAGAGGTGGTGCTCGTCCACCATGAGGAAGCAGCCGCGTTCATGGCAACCGGTTATGCCAAGGCGACTGGACGGTTGGGAGTCTGTCTGGCGACATCTGGGCCAGGTGCCATCCACCTGCTCAACGGCCTCTACGACGCGAAACTCGACCACGCACCGGTCCTTGCCATCACCGGCATGCAGGAGACCTCGTTGCTGGGAACCGCTTACCAGCAAGAGGTTCACACTGATCGGCTCTATGCCGACGTCGCGACCGCTTACAACTTGATGGTGACCAACCCGAAGCAGGTCCCCACGGTGGTGGATCTAGCGATTCGTAATGCGCTGACCAAGCAGTCCGTCGCGCACCTCACTTTCCCCAACGACATCCAGATTGCCGAAGCGGAGCTAGACCCATACGAGCATCCAGCGCCCGCCCGAGCACCCGAAACCTCCACGGTGTACCTGTGCCACGGCCCAGCGTTGCAGCAGGATCAACTGCGGTCAGCGGCAGAGATCCTGAACCAAGCGCAACGCCCAGCCATTCTGGCGGGGGCAGGTGCGCTGGGCGCACGCTCAGAGGTTCTTGCCGTGGCCGAGAAGCTGGGGGCGCCAATTGTCAAGACTCTGCCTGGCAAGGCGGTCGTTCCAGACGACTCGGAATACACGACCGGCGGAATCGGACTGCTGGGCACAGCGCCGTCGGAGGACCTCATGGAAGAAACCGACTGCCTACTGATGGTCGGCACGAACTTCCCCTACACCAAGCACCTGCCGACGCCCGGTCAGGCGAAGGTCGTTCAGATCGACATCGAGCCCAGTCGCAGTGGCGCACGGATACCGACTGACATCCCACTGGTTGCCGACAGCGCTGACGCCTTGCGTGAACTTCTGCCGATGCTGTCGATCCACTCCGAACGTGGGCACCTACGCAAGTACCAAGTACAGATGAATGACTGGCGTTCCAACATGTCAGCGTTGGAGACCGCTGATCGCGATCCGATAGCACCGCAATACCTCGCGGCTTTGATGGACCAGCTCGGCGACGACGATGCCATCCTGACCTGCGACTCCGGCACGATCGCCACGTGGGCAGCCCGCCACTGGCATGTGCGCGGTGGCCGTGAGTTCTACTTGAGTGGAAACCTGGCGACTATGGCTCCCGGCCTGCCATACGCCATCGCGATGAAGCATGCGTTCCCGGATAGGCAGGTGCTCGCCCTAGTTGGCGACGGTGGCTTCGCGATGCTGATGGCCGAATTCCTGACCGCGGTTCGCAGACAACTGCCCATCAAAATCATCGTGAACAACAACAACAGTTACGGGCAAATCCTCTGGGAGCAGATCGCCTTGGGGTACCCCGAGTACAGCGTTCGACACGGCGATCCGGAAGCGAACTTCGGCGCCTGGGCGCAGGCCTGTGGAGGCTTCGGCGTCAAGATCACCAATCCCGCCGACTTGCGTGGTGCGATCTCCGACGCCCTGGCTCACCCCGGGCCGGCCCTCGTGGATGTCGATGTCGATCCCAATGAGCCCCCAATGCCGGGCAAGGTCACCTACGAACAGGCCAAGCACCTCATGCAGGCGTTCCTACGTGGACAGCCGCACAAAGTTGCGACCGCAACAACGATCGCAAAGGACAAGATTCAGCAGTTGCGCAGCAACTAGTCGGAGAGGTTGTGCTCATGTCAGGCAGTGGGACGTGATCTCGTGAAGGAGACGGCCACGACTCTCTTGGAAGAGTCCTCCGGTGACCTCACGGCGCTCCAGCGAGATCTCAAACGGGAGGTGGAGGCAGAAGTCGCCTTCGACGCCTCCTACCGCAGCGCGTACTCCACCGATGCGTCCAACTACCGACAAGTCCCGCTCGCCGTCGTCGTACCAAAGAACGTTGAGGCTGGCGCGGCCGCTGTTCGCATTGCCCTGGAACACCGAGTTCCGGTTCTCTCGCGCGGCGGCGGCACGAGTCTGGCTGGACAGACCACCAACCGGGCCGTCGTCATCGACTGGTCTAAGCACTGCAACTCGCTCGTGGATGTGGATCCCCTGGGCAAGTCGTGCGTCGTCGAACCGGGAATAGTTCTCGATGACCTGAACCGCGCGCTCACCGGACACAACTTGGAGTTCGGTCCACGACCATCGACGCACAGCCGATGCACACTCGGCGGGATGCTGGGCAACAACTCGTGCGGTTCGACCGCTCAACGCACTGGTAAGACCGTCGACAACACACGTTCGCTGGACGTTCTGTTGGCCGATGGCACTCGCATGACCCTCGGTGCTGCTGACGACGAGCGACTGGCGGCCATCGTCCGTTCCGGTGGGCGTGAGGCGCAGTTACACCGCCAACTGAAAGCACTTCAGCAGGAGCATCTGGCGGCACTTCGCACCGGCTACCCACAAATTCCCCGGCGGGTATCGGGCTACAACTTGGATTCCCTGCTGCCAGAGAAGGGGTTCCATGTGGCGCGCGCCTTGGTCGGCTCGGAGGGAACGCTGGCAACCATTCTGCGCGCCGAAGTGGACCTAGTGCCGGTCGTTCAGTACCGAACGATGCTGGCTCTTGGCTACCCGGACATCGCTCGTGCGGCGGACGACGTGCCCCAGGTTCTCGAGTCCGAGCCAATCGCGCTGGAAGGCATCGACCATCTACTGATCCACAACGAGTCAATCAAACGAATGCACCCCGATTCGCTCAGGCTGCTACCCGAGGGTCCGGCTTACCTGTTGGTTGAACTCGGCGGTGCCAGCCAGTCCGAAGCGGATGACCGAGCCAAGAAGTTGCTCTCGAATCTAGGGCGGGCAGGAACCGACGACACGGTCGGCCAATACACCGATGGCCGGGAACAACGCGAGATCTGGCAGGCCCGCGAATCGGGACTCGGCGCGACCGCGCGGGTCACCGGGGAACCCGACACGTGGCCGGGCTGGGAAGACGCGGCAGTAGCGCCGGAGAAGCTAGGCAGCTACCTACGCGAGTTCTCAGAGCTGTTGAAAGCCCATGACTTGGAGCCCGCCGCCCTGTATGGCCACTTCGGTCAAGGATGCGTCCACACCCGTATTCCGTTCCGACTGACAACTGCTGACGGGGTCGCCAACTTCCGCTCGTTCATCGAGGACGCGGCTGACTTGGTTACCTCCATGGGTGGCTCGCTGTCTGGTGAGCATGGAGATGGCCAGGCCCGCGGGGAACTACTCGGCAAAATGTTCGGCACCGAATTGGTGAACGCGTTCAAAGAGATGAAGTCGATCTTTGACCCGAGCAATCTGTTGAACCCAGGAAAAGTCGTTGACCCTAACCCACTGGACTCGAACTTGCGCTTGGGCGCGGATCTTGCCCTGGCGAACCCGACCACAAGTTTCGGCTATCCCGACGACGACGGCAGCTTCGCTCGAGCCGTCAGCCGGTGCGTGGGAGTGGGTGAGTGCCGAAAGACCGATTCCGGGGTGATGTGCCCTAGCTACATGGCAACCAGAGACGAGCGGCACTCAACCCGCGGACGCTCACGTTTGTTGTTCGAAATGCTCAACGGCTCCGCACGGGAAGGCCAAATCACCGACCGCTGGCAGTCCGAACCGGTCAACGAGGCTCTCGATCTCTGTCTGGCCTGCAAGGCTTGCAAGAACGAATGCCCCGTCAACGTCGACATGGCGACCTACAAAGCGGAGTTCCTCTCCCACCACTTTGCCGGCCGAATCAGGCCTCGGACCCACTATTCGATGGGGTGGCTTCCGCTCTGGGCGGCGGGCGCGTCGATCGCGCCCCGGTTGATCAATCGGTTGGCGGGAACCAAGACCGTCACCAAACTCGCACGCTCGGTGGGTGGGTTAGACGATCACCGAGACTTGCCTCAGTTCAGCGACCAGTCTCTGCAGAAGTGGTTCCGCCGCCGCACAAAGAGGCCGTCTGGACGTCGCGGTCAAGTGGTGCTGTGGCCGGACACCTTCACCAATCGCTTCACGGCCGAGGCCGGTCGAGCCGCTGTCCGCGTACTGGAGGATGCCGGCTGGTCGGTGAGCATGCCGCGCCAGCCAGTCTGCTGCGGGCTGACCTCGATCTCCACCGGGCAATTGGGAATCGCCAAGCGCACCCTGCGCCGTTCTCTCGAGGTCTTGCAACCACACCTGGAAGCCGACCAGTTGGTTGTTGGCTTGGAACCGAGTTGCTTGGCCGTGTTCCGTTCCGACGCGCACGAACTCCTACCCGACAGCGACCTTGCGCAGCGCGCCAGCAAGCAATTCGTGACTCTCAGCGAACTTCTGATCGAGCACTCCCCCGGCTACGAACCACCAAAGATGGACGTGCAAACCGTCCGCCAAGTCCACTGTCACCAGCAGGCCATCATGAAAGACGAGGCCGACTCCGTCCTACTCAAGGCAATGGGGGTGCAGGACGATCCGCTCGATTCCGGCTGTTGCGGATTAGCGGGCAACTTCGGCTTCGAAGCCGGGCACTACGCGGTTTCCAACACCCTGGTGGAGCGGGTGCTCGCGCCCACGCTCCGCGATCTGGATGACGGCACGGTCGTGCTTGCCGACGGATTCAGCTGCCGTACCCAGATAGAGCAGTCCGACTGTGGTGGCCACCATGGCATCCACCTCGCGCAGTTAATCGACCAGGCGCGTACGCACCGACCGGCAGTCGGTCAGTGACATGAACTCCACGGTTGATCTGCCCATTGACGAGGTCGCGGCGTCGGTTCACACGATAGCCACCGATGGCGACGAGGCCGACGGAACAATGCAATGGAGCGCCACCACGGCAATCGTGGTGAAGGTTTCTGCTGGCCCCTTCACCGGTGTCGGGTGGACTTACACCGATGGTGCCGCAGCGACCCTGATCAACGACACCCTCGGACCGTCGCTGACCACCTTCCGCGCCCACCAAACCACAGCCATCCACGAGCACCTCCGACGGTTGACTCGCAACCTTGGTAGACCCGGCCTGGCCAGCATGGCGATCTCGGCTATCGACATCGCCGTTTGGGATTTGAAAGCGCAATCACTCGGGGTGCCTCTTTGGCAGTTGTTTGGCGCAGCCGATCCCTCGGTCCCCTTCTATGGCAGCGGTGGCTTCACGACCTACTCCAACGAACGGACCGCGCGGCAGATCCGCCATTGGATCACGGACCTAGGCGCCAACGCAGTGAAGATCAAGATTGCCGGGAACTGGGGTTCAAACGTCGAACGCGATCTGGAACGGATACGACTGGTTCGCCAAGTCGCCGGACCAGCGGTTGAGCTATTCGTCGATGCAAACGGCGGCTACAGCACCGCTCAGGCAATCCGAGTCGCTCGGAGGTGTGAGTCCGACGAGGTGACCTGGTTTGAGGAGCCGGTCTCTTCTGACGATCCGGCGGGTTTGGCCGCGGTGCGGTCGCAGGTTTCCTGCGATGTCGCAGCCGGTGAGTACGTCTTTGATCCGGTACAGGCTCGCACGATGTGCGCTGCCGGGGCAGTCGACTGCCTGCAACTCGACCTCACCCGCTGCGGGGGCTTCACCGGTTGGCTCAAGTGCGCGGCGGTCGCGGACTCGTTCGGTATCCCGGTGTCTGCGCACTGCGCGCGGCACTGCATGCACAGCTCGGCGGTCTTCCCGGGCTGCAACATGTTGAGTACTTTCACGATCACGCCCGCGTCGAGTCGATGCTCTTCGACGGAATCCCTAGCCCCGCTGGGGGCCAAATCACAGCCAACACCGAGGTCCCGGGCACGGGCATAACACTCAAGGCCGAGGTGCCGGGAACGCGATGAGAGGAGCACACAGATGAAGCCAGCAAGAACGGTGGTCGTGACCGGAGCTAGCGCCGGTATTGGCCGTGCCAGCGCGGCCGCATTCGCCGAGCGTGGCGACACGGTCGTCTTGATCGCTCGCGGCGACGCTGGACTCAGCGGTGCCGTCGAGCAGATCGAGGCGGCGGGTGGAAAGGCCATAGCCATCAGTGCGGATGTGGCGAACGCCGACGAGGTTTTCGCCGCCGCAGCCAAGGTCGAGTCCGAGATTGGCCCAATCGATGTGTGGGTCAACGACGCCTTCACCTCGGTGTTTGCACCCTTCGACAAGATCGGCGCCGATGAGTTCCGACGGGTAACCGAAGTCAGCTACCTCGGCTACGTCTACGGCACGATGGCTGCCGTTCGCCACATGAAGGGTCGTGACCGGGGAACGATCGTCCAAGTCGGCTCAACCTTGGCCTACCGCGGCATTCCGCTGCAGAGCGCATACTGCGGCGCGAAACATGCCATTCAGGGTTTCAACGAGTCGCTGCGTTGCGAACTTCTCCACGATGGCAGCGCGGTCCGCGTGACGATGGTGCAGATGCCAGCGGTCAATACGCCGCAGTTCTCCTGGGTGCTCTCGCGACTGCCCAAACAGGCGCAACCGGTGCCACCGATCTACTCCCCGGAGTTTGCCGCCAAGGGTGTGGTCTTTGCCGCCGACCATCCCGAACGCCGTGAGTACTGGGTGGGTTCAAGCACCGCTGCGACGCTAGCGGCAAACGCGGTTGCTCCCGGCATTCTCGATAGGTACCTGGCCAAGACTGGTTTCGGTTCCCAGCAAACGGACCAACCAGAGCCAGAAACCCGCCCGTCGAACCTGTGGACCGCTGCCGACGATGACGCAGGAACCGACTTCGGCACTCGGGGTCAGTTCCACGAGCGCGCCCTGCGACGCGATCCGCAGCTGTGGGCTTCCCACCACCACGCAACGATTGCTGCTGTTGGCGCGCTGGCGATTGGGGGTGCGCTGGCTCTGACCCGCGCCCGTCGCCATGCGCACTGAACCCTCCGGTTCCGCTCCCCACCTCAGCGAGCCCCATGTCCTACGGGAGTACTCGTTGCTTGCCGATGGGGAGCGCGGTGCGATCGTCGGACCACACGGTGACCTCGCCTGGATGTGTTTCCCACGCTGGGACAGCGGGTCGATCTTCAGCGCGCTGATGGGTGGCTTCGGCGGTTACCAGGTATGCCCGACCGCGCGCCACACCTGGGGTGGGTACTACGAGGAAGGCTCGATGATTTGGCGCAACCGTTGGGTGACCAACGACGCGATCATCGAGTGTCGCGACGCGCTGCTCTACCCCACCAGCGAGCACCGTGCAGTGATCCTTCGTCAGATCATTGCGGTGCAGGGCACAGCCGACGTGACGGTCACGCTCAATCCCCGCGGTGAATACGATCAGCAGCACTTACGGGAACTCCATCGCAGAGACCAGTCGTGGACTGGCTGCGTCGCGGGCACATATCTTCGCTGGAATGGCGCGGCGAACGCATCGGCACGCAGCCACCGAGAGACTCTGGTCGTCGACCTGTCGGTGCCTGAGGGTCAACACCATGACCTTGTTCTTGAACTCAGCACCGAACCCCTTTCAGCTGCGCCGCCAAGTGCGCAGGAGGCCTGGCGCACCACCGAGCAAGCCTGGGCGCAGGCGGTCCCAGAACTCGCCAGTGGCCTGTCTGCGCGCGACGCCCGACGCAGTTTCGCAGTCCTCACCGGCTTGACCAGCGCCGGTGGCGGCATGGTTGCCGCGGCGACAACCAGCCTGCCCGAGCGAATCCGTGCCGACCGAAACTACGACTATCGGTACGTGTGGATCCGAGATCAGTGTTACGCCGGACAAGCGGTGGCCGCACACGGTCCACATCGTCTACTTGACGATGCGGTGTCGTTCGTCGCTGCACGGCTCAACGACGACGGCGCACACATGTCACCGGCTTATACGACCTCCGGCAACCCCGTGCCCGACGAGCACCACTTCGGACTGCCCGGGTACCCCGGGTCAACTGACGTGGCGGGCAACTGGGTCAATGGCCAGTTTCAACTCGACGCATTCGGCGAGGCACTGTTGCTCTTTGCCACCGCTGATCGACTTGATCGGCTAGACCCACAGCATTGGCGTGCGGCGGAGGCGGCCGCCGCAGCGATCGCGGCGCGCTGGACCGAGTCAGATGCCGGGATCTGGGAACTCGACGATCGTGCGTGGACCCACAGTCGATTGACAGCCGTTGCCGGCCTACGCGCTGTCGCATCAGCGACGAGCTCGGCCGCGCAGGCCAGTGACTGGCTGGCACTTGCCGATCACATAACAGCTGACACCGCAACAACATCGATCCACAGCACTGGTCGGTGGCAGCGGTCCCCCGGCGACGACAAGACTGATGCTGCGCTGCTGTTGGCCGGGCTACGAGGTGCTATTCCGGCCGATGATCCGCGGACCATTGCAACGCTGGATGCCTACCTGGCGGCCTTGACCCAAGATGGGTACGCGTACCGGTTTCAGCATGACGAGCGACCACTCGGAGACGCCGAAGGTTCGTTCCTATTGTGTGGCTTCCTGGTGGCATTGAGCCTCAAGCAGCAGGGCAGAGACGTCGAGGCCCGCGGCTGGTTCGAGCGAACTGCGGCGGCATGCGGTCCGCCACAACTTTTCAGCGAGGAGTACGACGCCGGTGAGCATCAGTTGCGCGGCAATCTACCGCAGGCATTTGTGCACGCCCTCATGATCGAGGCGGCAGCTCGATTGTCCTGACCCGCCGCCCACATTGGTGCTGTGTCAACTGACGACCTACACGTCACGGGGAGCTTTGACGCCGCCAGCGGATCCCGGCCTCGATGAAGTCATCGATCTCGCCGTCGAGCACCGCAGCGGTGTTGCCCGTCTCGTGCTCGGTGCGCAGATCCTTGACCATTTGGTACGGGTGCAGCACATAGGAGC
>JAGNDY010000071.1:2129-9448 GCA_018003655.1 Candidatus Nanopelagicales bacterium | reverse complement strand
GTCGTGATTCTGTCGCTGCTGTTGACCACTGTGGCCAGCCCCATCATCGACCGGTTGAACCTCAGCACGACGACCGACGAGCTATCACTTGCGCACGCGCGCGCCTCGGTCGCCAAGGCCGCATTGAAGAGGTTGGACGAGATCGTCGCGGAGGCCGATCAAAGCGGTGATCCGATTCCCGAGTCGATGGTTAACCGTCTCCGGTCGATGGCGGTACGGCGGGTCGAGTTGCACACCGCCGAGCCTGACCGTGCCGCGGAGGTCAAGACGCACGTCCGCACGATCCGCGGCATCCAGCGCGAGATGTTGCGGGCCGAGCGTTCCGCCTTAGTGCGACTGGAGCGAACCACGAAGACTCCAGGCCCGGTCATCCGGGATCTGACCAACGACATCGACGTTCGGCGGCGTGCTATCGGCTAGCCGAAGACCAGGCCCACAATTCGCTGCAGGTGAGTGGGCCATAGGGTTCAGCCATGGGCATGAATCTTGAAGATGTGAAGACCGGATTCCCACAGGCGGTCCCCATGGTAGGGACGTTGTCCCTCGGGTTTGAGGATCTGTCGCCGGAGCGAGCGGTGATGAGACTGCCCGAGCAGCCCGCCTATTTCAACCATGTGGGTGGCCCGCACGCAGGGGCCATGTTCACCTTGGCCGAGTCAGCCAGTGGTGCTTTGGTACTGGCGAATTTCGGCGATCGCCTTGCCGATGCAACGCCGCTGGCCGTCGAAGCGTCCATTCGCTACAAGAAACTGGCGATGGGTGATGTCACGGCCACCGCAGTCATGATGCGAACAGCCGAAGAGGTACTTGCCGAGCTAGATGGCGGAGGTCGACCGGAGTTCGTCATCGAGATCACGATCGCCACCGACGACGGCACGGTCACCGGCGAGATGACTATCGTGTGGACGCTCAAGCCGACCCGTAAGCCATAGCGCCACTGCACCTAGCCTCAGGTTCAACCCACCCAGAACCAGGGGCGTCGCGGTCGTCCGCACCACCGGGTAAGACTCACCGGCGATTGGTCTGCGGGAATCTGCCGCAATCGACCTACGATTGGCGCGATGTCATCCTCACTCCTGTTTCGCGGCCTAGCGCGCCGCGCCGCAACCGGTCTTGTCGCTGTGTCGTTGTCGGTTGGTGGGGTCGTGATGGCAACGCCAATCTTCGCCTCACCGCCTCCGAGCCCGACCTCCGAACCGTCGGTTGCGGCAGGTAACGGGCAACCTGATCCCTTGCCAACGGTGCGGGCGTGGACGTGGATTGTTGCCGACGCAGATACCGGCAAGGTTCTGGCCGGGCGCGACTGGCATTGGAAACTACCTCCGGCCAGCACGCTGAAAACGCTGACCGCCTATACCCTTGAGCCTCGACTACAGCTCGATTCGCAATATCGGGTCAGCCAAGAAGATGACCTGGCCGAGGGCGCGCAGGTTGGCGTCGCCGCCGGCTCCAGTTACCGCGTCGAAGATCTCATGCACGGAATGCTCATGCCCAGTGGTAACGACGCAGCTCACTCGCTGGCAAGCGCCTACGGGGGAATGGACCGTACGGTCAACGCGATGAATTCCGAGGCTGCCCGACTCGGAGCCACTGACACCAGGGCGGTCAATTCCAGTGGCCTGGACGAACCTGGCCAGGTTTCGACTGCGTATGACCTCGCGGTCATCATGCGCGCGTCGTTGCAGAACCCGACTCTGCGGCAGATGTACTCCCTGCATGACACGCAGTTCCCGAATCCTGAGCCCACCAAGGCAGGGGATCCACGTGGCGAGCACAAGATCTGGACGGAGAACCGCCTCGTTCTCAACTACTACCCGGGGGCTTTGGCGGGCAAGACCGGTTTTACATCGCAGGCCGGCCGAACCTTCATCTCAGCTGTCGAACGCGACGGTCACACTCTGATCGTTGGGCTAATGCGCTGCGCCGAAAGTACGGAGCGAACCGCACAGCGCCTCTACGACTGGGGCTTCGCCAACATCGACAAGAGCGGGGGAGTCGATCAACTCCCGGAGGTTCAACCAGTGCCCGACGGCATCACGGCGCAACCAGCGGTGACTTACGACGACAACGGCCAGAGCAATCTCGCAGATGTTGCCGTGGCCGATTCCACCCCCGCCAGTAGTGGCGCTGGCGGTGTCTCCGGGTTCACCATGTTCCTACTCCTGCTGGCTGGCCTGGTCGCGGCAGTAGTCGCGCTCCGAATTCGAGCGGTGAGGCGCATGGCGGCCCGTCGGCAACAGCTCCGCGCGCTGCACACCCAACGTCGAGGTGTCGAGGAGGAGTCGGTCGATCTGCGGACGTCCGACACCGATTCCAGTCACGTCTAGCGGGACCACTAGCCAACCTGCCCGCGGTCTGCTCCGACGGGGCCGGCGTTGGAAGTCCGCGACTACCTGCTGCGGTGGCTCAAGACAACGATCGACCTGATTCGTCGTCAAGCACGTTTGGCAAATCTGTTGGATACTGCTCGGGCGGGTGACTGCGCGACACGATCGAAGCGCGGCCCCGTCGCCTACGAGCGACGACCGGCGGACGACGAGCGATGGAGGCAACGTGGGGAGCACGCGCAATCATCGCCGCGCGGGCTTGGCCACCACGATAATTGCCATCGGCCTGGTGGCTGGACCACTAGGTTCGGCCCAAGCCGTCGGACAGCCGGCCGTGGACCCGCCGCCAACCACCGGCAGTAGCACAACCTCGAATCAACCAGAACCCGAGATCGGCACGCCCGGAGAATTCGCCGTCGCGCTACTCAATCGCGGAAACTGGCCGGTAACCGGCGACAACGTCTGTGCCGCGATCGCCTGGGAAAGGGCCGAGGGCGGGCACTTTGTTGCTGGATCATCGCGGTTCAATCCGCTGAACACGACGCAGTCGATGCCGGGGGACTCAATCTTCAATTCCGTCGGGGTTCGCAACTACCCGAACTGGAATACCGGGTTGGCAGCGACAGTGGGCACGCTCGCGCTGCCCTACTACGACGATATTCGCCTCGCACTCGCAAGCGGAAACGACCCTGTCGGCGTCATCGATGCAGTGGGGAAGTCGGTGTGGGGGACCAAATTCGCCGATCCGGTGGCTGCGATCGACGGTAGTTGTCTTGCGTGGGCGCAAGGTTTTGATCGAGACCGCAACGACGCCAAGATCAGGGTTGAAGAATCCACCCAGGCAGTGGCGAGTGCACAGGACCGGGTGAGCCGAGCGCAGGCCGATCAGATTCGTACCGATACGGCCTTCGCGAGGCGTGCCGCCGAGGTCAAAGGCGCACAAGCGCAACTGGGGGAGCTGGCCCGATCGATGTATATCGCAGGCATCGAGCCGGAAATTGCCTCCAACGTCGAAGCAATCGAATCGGGCGACCCGATTGGCTACGCGATGGTCACGTCGTATTCGGGCTACGCCGGCAACCGCAAGAACAAGGCGGTCAACCGCGCGGTTGATCTCTTGGACCAGATGGCAGCGGCCCGCAAGCGCGCAGCAGACGAACTGCAAGCGGCGAAGGTCGAAGTGGATGAGCAGAAGCAGAAGCTCGTCAAGGCACAGCAGCGGCTGGCGACGATCGAAGCGCAAGCCTCGTCGCAGGCCTGACAGCGCTCACTATTCCGCCGCTCTACCGAGAGTCGCTGCCCGCCCCAAGACGTCGTCGAGCATTTGGCGCGTGAGCCGGTGGGTCGATGTGTTGCGCTGGCTTGGGTGGTACGAACCCACCACCGTGATAGGTCCACACGTCGCCTCAACTCCGTGGCCGAAGCGTGGGCGCCGACCAGGTAACTCGGCGATTCCGACGGCTGCCAACGAGCTGAAGGCGGCTTGCCATGCGAAAGCGCCTAGCGCGACCAGCACCCGCAAAGAGGGACTGAGCAGCTGAAGTTCGGTATGCAGCCACGGCGCGCAACGATCGCGTTCTTGCGTCGTTGGCTTGTTCTGTGGCGGCGCGCAGCGCACCGCCGCGAGAATGCGCGTTCGATGCAGCTGCAAGCCGTCGTCGGCTGCCACCGATTCAGATTGGTTGGCCAGTCCAACGCGATGGAGGGCGGCAAATAGCCAGTCACCGGATGGGTCTCCGGTGAACACCCGTCCGGTGCGGTTCCCGCCGTGGGCGGCTGGTGCCAGACCCACGATTGCGATGGACGCATCGGCCGGTCCAAATCCGGTCACTGGTCGGCCCCAGTATTGCTGGTCCTCAAAGGAGGCTCGCCTGGTCACAGCGACGTCCTCACGCCAACGAACCAGCCTGGGACAGGCCCGGCACACGCTGATGCGGGCATCTAGCTCGGCAAGGTTCGACGACTGCTTGGCAAGGCGCTGGACGTCGCGGGAGTTGTGCGCCACGGCAGTGGCGGCATCGGCGACATCGCCAGGCCAGCCAGTGCCCGGGGGGACGCTCGCGGCTCGAGCTCCCGATGAGCCCTCAGGGCTTTCCAACGCCCAGGAGTCGGACATCAGTTGCCGCCTCGACCATCAATGAATGCCAAGAGTCGCGGACCGTCGGAGGTGAAGCGGTCTGCCTCCTCACCGCCGTCGCAGCGCAGCAGCGACACGGCCACAGACTGGCGGTCTCTGGCGAGAATCCGCCATGTGCCGCCTGCGTCTTCCCAGCGCTGTAGCCACGCCAACGCCTCGTCCCCGACGTACTCGCGATCGGTCACAGCTGCCATTTTCGCAGCGATGTCTACCGTCCCACTCAAGCGCGGTCGAAAGACGGTCAGTTGGCAACTCCCATGTCTGCTGCTCCCTGACAGGCGACGCAATAGCGGGCATGGGGCAGGTACTCGAGCCGTTCCGCAGCGACGGGCCGTGAGCATCGTTCGCACTGCCCGTATTGGCCCGCCTCCAGGCGCCCCAAAGCGGCCTCAAGTTCCTCAATTCGTTGGCGACGGGCATCCGCCGTTTGGGCGTGGACTTCAAGATCTACACCCTCTGGGGCATCTGCCAGCACCACAGCCACGGAGTGCTGCGCGCGTCGCTCAACGACTAGGTCAGATTCGAGACGCTCCCGAATCCCCTCCGGGGTCAACAAGCTCGAAGTTGGGAACATGGATGAAAGTTGCGTTGTCATTTGGATCTCCCGTCTTTGGCGAGACGGGGCGGCCGCAGCGACTTGCCCCGTCTCTGCAAGACAGTTACATTTACTTTCAGAACCCACAATAATACATAAGCATGGCTAATAGATTGGGTGGCAACTCGTGCTGATTGTTAGCAGTGGAGTGCCTGGACTCGACGATCTCCTCGGTGGCGGAATCCTCGTGGGGGACAACGTCGTCTGGGTCGCCGAACCGACCACATTCGACATCGTTTCACGGCCACTGCTTGCAGGAGCGGGACCTGGCGAGTCGGCCACCTACGTGACACTGACTCAGGCGCCAGAACAGGCCGCTCGAAAACTGCCCAAAGGCGTCGAGATCCTCGATGCTCGCGGGGGGCAGACACTTGCGGATCCCGGTTCATTCGTCCGTGCGGTCGTCGAGAGGGGTTCGCGTCCACATGCACGGATCGTCGTCGATGGCCTCGACGCCGTTGCCGAACGGTTTGGCCCCGAGGGCGCCATCGAGTTGTTCACTCGAACGTGTCCGGTGTTGTTCGGTCTCGGTGCAATCGCATACTGGCGAATCAGCCGCAACTCCGCGCCGAACGTCATCGAAGCCATCCGAAGGCTGACGCAATCCGTTCTCGAAATCCGCAGCGGAGTGCTACGCGTGATCAAGGCAGAACGTAGGCCCAATGTCGAAGGAAAGATCGTCAGCGCGGACACGAACGATGGCCAACTGCGCCTTGGCCCAGAGAAGGTAATCGGACGTCTCGCCGCTGGGCTGCGGAAAATCCGAACCGACCGGGATTTGACCCAAGCCGACCTCGGCAGGCTGGCTGCGGTAAGTCCCAGCGCGATCTCTCAAGCTGAGGCGGGCATGAGGGGGCTGGGCCTCGATACTCTCCTGCGCCTCTCACAGAATCTGCAAATCAGCATCGACGAGATCCTTTCCAACCGAACCGCCGGTGACTACATCCTCGCCCGTTACGACACCCTGCCAACACGCGCTGGTGTCACGCCGATGTTCGATCACCCAAACCACGGCCTCCGGGGTTACCTCGTCGAGCTCGGGCCCGGCGAATCGGGTGCGCCGCGCAGTCCGCACAAAGATGCTGAAGCGATCCTGGTGGCTTCGGGCCTGGTGAAAGTCGACCTTGGCAACGAGACGCCGGTGCTGCGAGCAGGTGACGCGGTACTGGTTACCAGGGTGCCTGTACTTGGCTGGGCAAACCTGCTGAACAAGCCATCCCGATTCTTCTGGTTGCTCCGGGAACCAGGCCACGTGGGTGAGCCGACGAGTGCGGACTGACCACTGCGCCCGATCTGCGCCGCGCGCAAGGGCACCAGGGTTGGGGAGGTGCAACTGACATAATGCACATTATCGGCTAGCTACGATAGCCAGTGAGAGGTCGAGTAGACCTCGGAGTGACCTGGTACGTCTTGCCACCGGATCACCACAAAGCGTGCGGTTACTCACCGTCCGTTTTGGGCTATCCGCTGCATGTCGGCATGCTTGTGCCTACTGTGAAGTGATGCCCCCCGTCACACCTTCGCGGAGTTCTGCGCGCCGACTTCGACTCGGTGCTGTCATCGCGACGGTGACCGCCTGCGCATTGCTGGTGCCCGATGCGGTCGCCCACGCGACCGCTCCGGCGCTGCCAACGGCACCCGCAGTGGCTCGGTCAGCCAATGGTGATCCAGGCGACGATGCCGCCGAACTCGCGCCAGGTCGGCTGCCTACCTGGGCTGAACTCAACCCCGTCGTCCCGCGCAGCGGCTTCGGACGTCGCGCCCGCGGACAGTGCCAACAGGGCAACTGGGGGCCTGAGAGCGACGATTACGAGATGGCTCGGTCGATCATGCGGGGCACCGGACAGATCCGCCCATTCGGAATCATGCGCCTGAGCAAGAACCCGTCGTGGCGCCGGCAGGCAAGCTTGGACACCAGCGGCAACGGCTTGATGGGGTCATTGCATTGGACGATGCCGTTGCTGCGTGTCGGCATGAAGACCGGCAATCGAGCGATGGTGCGGCGGTTCTACTACCTGGTGGAGGACTGGATCCGCAACAATCCCCCGCATCGGCCGCGCCAATCTGACTTCTACGGACAGATCGAAAGCGGCTTCCGCATGTTGACGCTCTCGTGCGCTCTTGCCGGGCCAGCACCGCACCGGCGTTTCCTGGTCAAGGCAATGCGGGAGCAGGGTCGGGTTGCCGCGAAGCGTTGGCGCTCGGTCAATAACGCCTCCTTCCACCAGGCAGCGGGGATCTTTGCGGTTGGCTGTTCGTT
>JAGNDY010000071.1:0-2029 GCA_018003655.1 Candidatus Nanopelagicales bacterium | reverse complement strand
CGCCTCGCGTTGATGTTGCCTCATCCAGCCTCGCCGGTGACTTTGTTCGGCTGCGTGACTACACCTACCGCGGGGTCGGATTGCAACGGATCATTTGGTACGACCGGGTCGGGGGGTTCTTCGTCGTTCAAGACGACATCACTTCATCGAAGACGCGCACCGTCTTCCAGAACTGGAACCTCGGTCGCGACAGGTCGGTCGCAGTGGGTGCCGGAACTGCCACGACGAGCGGCGCGGGCGCAAATCTGTCCATCGTGAGCATTGGCAGTCAGCCTAGCTACTCGTCGGTTGCCGGAAGTCGTAACCCGTGGCGCGGTTGGAACTCCCAGAAGTATGGCGAACTGGTTCGGAGCCCATCGGTGCACGTGGCGGCGCGCGCCGGTCGGCAGCGACTCGTCACGGTACTGATCCCGCGGGGCGCAGGAGTTGATCCCCATGCGGTTAGTGCAACCGGCAACCTCAATGCCGCCGGTGCGCAGATCGTCGTGACCACGCCGGATGGGGTCCGCAACCTGCAGGTGACGGCCTCGGGCGTGGTCGAGCTTCCCTAGCCACGTGACATACCCTCTTGGTGTGTCGCGTCCACGTCATCCATTTGTGCAAGCGCCTCACCCCGTTGCGTTGGCGCATCGCGGAGGTGGACGCGAAGCACCCGAGAACTCCTTGACCGCATTCCGTAATTCGACCGCCCTCGGGCTGCGATATCTGGAAACCGATGTGCGGGCGACCTCCGACGGCCGCGTCATGGTCTTTCACGATGCGACGCTCAATCGTGTCACCGACCGAGTCGGCCGAATCCGAGCGCTGCCGTACTCCGAGGTCCGCCGAGCCAAGATTGGCGGCGCCGACAACGTGATGTTGCTGGAGGAGTTACTGGAGGAGTTCCCCGACGCTCGCATCAACATCGACGTCAAAGATGACCACACCCTGACTCCATTCGTGGAAGCGATTCGCCGAACCAACACCGGTGACCGGATCTGCATCGCCTCGTTCTCCGGCTCCCGACTACGGGCCGCGCGGGTCGCGCTCGGACCTACTGTCGCCACCAGCCTGGCTCCCCCAGAGGTAGCCGGGTTGGTTGCGGCCTCGCGACTCGGCCCGTTCGCTCGACTGGCCAGTGTTGCGCTGCCGAGCAACGCTGCGTGCGTTCAAGTCCCGGTTCGTCAGGGGCGGGTGCCCATCGTCACGCACTCCTTCATCAGCGAGGCGCACCGACGTGGCCTCGCCGTGCACGTGTGGACGATTAACGATGAGCCCACCATGAACCGATTGCTCGACATGGGCGTCGATGGATTGGTCACCGATCGGCCGACCCTGCTGCGTTCTGTGCTCCAATCGCGTGGCCAGTGGGGTACGCGCGCCATCGGTTGAGTCCACCCAACCGAGCACGCATCGACGCCCCGCTCCCCCAATCCGGTGACGCAGTAAAGAAATCTGGTCGAGGCGGCACCGAGGGTAATCCCAGCGCGTCCTAGTCGCTGAGGAAGCTCAAAAAGTGGTCGGCATCACACTCGTGCTTGGACTGATCGGGTCGGATACGGGGAACAACGGTGTCATCCAGCTTGTTGATTTGAACATCCCCCACGCGAGACAACAGCTTTGAATTCTCTTTTCCAACGAGGGCATTGCCCTGAGAGGTGGCTTCCATGAGTGACGGTGCACTGCGCGGTACCCGACTCGGAGCAACGAGCTACGAGACCGATAACCATGTCGAGCTCGCTCCACGCCAGCCCGTTTCCTACGACTGCCCCAACGGCCACGTCACGACGATGCCGTTCTCGCTGGAGGCCGAGGTTCCATTGGTCTGGGAGTGCCGCTGCGGTGCCGAGGCGCTCCTGCGCGACGGTGATCGCCCAGAGCCGAAGGTCGCCAAGCACGTCCGTACCCACTGGGACATGCTGATGGAGCGACGCACAACGGCTGACCTCGAAGTGCTGCTGACCGAGCGCCTTGACCTGCTCCGCAATGACGCGGTCACCTCAAGTGCCGGTCGCAAGAGCGCACCGCGCCGCAAGAAGACCGCCTGATT
>JAGNDY010000070.1 GCA_018003655.1 Candidatus Nanopelagicales bacterium | reverse complement strand
GGGGCCACCCAGGGAGTGGCCCACCAGAACGTACGGTCCGGTCTCGCCGGACGCGGTCAGCAGCCGGTCGAGGTCGGCAGCCGAGTCGGCCACCGTGGCAGGACGCGCCAGCGGCGTTGACTTGGTCGGTTCCACACCCGACTCATTCGTCGTCGCTGTTCCGGGCCGATCGTAGGCACACACCCGGGTGAACCCCGCAACCCCAGGGAACACCGATCCGGCTGGCGAGGTCGGGTTGGCGGTCGTGGCCATCCAGTCATCGGCGCGTCCGCCCAATCCGGCCACCAGGACCACGGTGGGGCCCCCGCTGCCCCGACACTCCAGGTAAATCGAGCGACCATTCCCGAGGTCCACGAGCCCTGCGACGTCCGGCTGAGCCGAGCCGTTCTGTCCGGTCTCCTGGGGGCTTGGGTCGTTCTGGACTTGCAACGAGTCCGACGTGCCGCAGGCCGCAGCCAGTAGCACCGTGGCCATCGTCGCGGCAACCTTCACGGCGCGCAGTCGGCGGGCACGGCCACGGCTCTGTCGTCGCACTCCTGAGCAAGTGCGCGGGGAACCACGAGGTCTCGTTGGCCTGAGCCGCGTCGACGGGTTCGATCGACAAACATCTCGATATCCATCGGTGGCTCCTCTTGCCGCCCCGGCGCGGCATGGTGGTGGCCTGAGGCTAACAGCGGAAAGCCTTCTTCTCGCCAGTGCCGTGGCCCACGAAATCGACATTGTCGTAATCGAAGTGAAGCAGGGCACCGATGGCACAGCATGGTCGGCCAGACGGAGGTGACCGCGAATCGCGTGGCACGAGAGACTGTTGTGCTTCAACCACGCCTAGGGAACGCAACAGCGTCGATCGGACTGGGGTGTCTCAGTCCGATCGACGCTGTTGCGCCTCCGCTAGCGCACCTTATAAAGCTTGGTGGTCGAGAATGGCTTCCAACCAGCGACCTTCGCAGCCTTCCACTTCACGCGAATGTTCACTGATCGGCCGTACGTCTTGATGTAGGTGCCTTTGGCTTTGCGAACGACTCGAAAGTACACAATGTCTCCGCGCTTCGCGAGGGGTCGCATGGCCGTTAGTTGCACCTTCTGCCCAGCATTGGTGACACACGGATTCTTCATGACTTTCGTGAGACCGGCCCGCTTGAGTCTCTTCGGCTTGATGACGCACTTGTGGGTCGGAGCCTGAGCCTTGCTAATAGTTGTGTAAGAGAGAACGATCTTTCCGTTGCCGCCGCCGCTACCCGTTTGGTCACCATTAGCGGCTGAGGAGAACACCGCGCCAGCTGGTCCAAGGCTTCCACCTGCGCCGCCGCCGCTGACGCTTCCGCCCCCGCCGCCGCCACCCCAGCCTGCTCCGCCGCCAGCTCTCGCAGGGGCACCCCCGGCTAAGCCACCCGCGCCGCCGCCGTTGCCACCGTAGCCATAGGTACCCCCGACGCCACCATCTCCGCCGATGCCGCTACCACTACCGCCGCCACCACCGCCATTGCCCATGGGGGTGACGCCACTGCCAGCGACTCCGCTCCCACCAGCACCACCAGCTCCACCGCCACTGCTGCCACCAGAGCCTCCGGCGCCGCCACCACCACCTTCGGCGCCGCTGCCAGCCGATCCGCTGCCGTTGGGGTTGCCCGCGCTACCGCCGGGGCTTCCGGTATCGCCGCCTCCGCCTCCGCCCCCGGCGATGATCAAGAAGGTGCCAGCGCTGGAGACATTAGAGCTTCCGCCCCCGCCACCGCTGCCGGAAGCTATACCGTTAGACCCGCCGCCACCTCCGACGCCTAGGGCCAGTGCATCACCAGGGGCAACAGTCAGATTCGCAACAACGCGGGCACCGCTGCCGCCAAGTCCTTTGAGCCCCCCGCTACCAGTCGCGCCGCCACCGCCACCTATGGCCGTGACGTTGACCTTCGTTACGCCAGTCGGAACCACAAACGTGTCCGCACCGACCGCGCTATACGTACACACAGTGGGTGCCGTGCCCACACACGAACCAGCTGCCACTGATGGTCCAGCCCCGGCGACGCCGACAAGTGAGGTGCCCGCCACCGCGGCCATTAGCATGAATACCTTAGTGCGCACTTCGATCAGCTCCAGAGCTCTCAGCCGTAGTGGATCAAGGTTGCAAAGTAAACTCCTGTGCGGCGGATCATGTCAATCGCTATGGATGGTCTTGGGTCTGTCCGGATGAACAGGCCCTCTGAACCGTGTGGGACGTCGGGCCGATGTGGCCTCTTCTTCGACGCCGGACTGACCACGCCGGCGCAAGGCGCGTGATTCCCCTAGCTCTTCGGCAGAGCGGCGACGAGCCCGTCGAAGATCGCGTTGGCGGGGAGCTTCCCGTCACCGAGCGGGATATCGCTGTTGACCATGACGACCACAGTGGTCTTGATCTTGGGGGTCACAGTTCACGTCGGTGTTGTAACCGGGCAACGTGCCAGTGTGTCCCATCCAACCGTTCTTGACGCCGAAGCCTAGGGCGTAAGTGCTCGTCGGGGAATTGCCCTTTGCCCTGCTGACCTTTGATGCCTCGCGTTCCAACTGCGACTCCGTGTTGAACACTCCCTCGCCCGAGCCAAGGGCGACGCCCCATTTGTGCAGGTCGTCGAGGGTAGAGATCATCGCGCCGGCGGTGAAGCCCCACGACGGATTCCAGTTGGTGGCGTTCTTGACCGTTCCCTCGGGTTCACCTTGTTTGGTGGTGCCGCTGAGGTAAGGCTCCGGTAGGTCCGGCGAACCGGCGGGGAAGGAGGTCTGAGTAAGCCCCAAGGGTTCCGTGATGCCAGACTTAAGGGAGTCAGTGAACGGCTTGCCAGTCACCTTCTCGATGACCATCCCAAGTAAGACGGTGTTGGTGTTGGAGAACTCGCCTTCAGTGCCCGCTTGGAACGATGCTGGCTTTCCCTTGACGTAGTCAATGAGTTCTTGCGGCGTGAATACCCGTTGCGGATCGCTGCCGAAATCCTTGAGGAACTCCTCGTCGAAGGTGTAAGACGGGATGCCGCTGGTCATGTTCGACAACATCCGGAGAGTCGCTGTCTGGCTGTTCGCCATGCCGGGGGTGTATTTACCGATCGGATCGTCGAGTGCGACCTTGCCCTGTTCAGCGAGCTGCAAGATTACGGCGACCGTGAACGGCTTGGTCAGGCTGCCGATGCGGGTGTGGTCGTCTCGTGCTGGTGGCTCAGTGCTGCCCACACCTTTGGTTCCGGTGACACCGACCCAGGTGCCATCCGGACTCCAGATCCCCGCCTGGGCGCCTGGGTAGTTGAACTTGGTTCGAACAGTGTCCAAGACGGCCTGGAACGTCGCCTGCGTGGCGCTGCCGAAAGCTTGCTCGGTGGCAGGTGCGGTCTGGCTCGGCTCTGAGGACGATGTGCTGGAAAAACCAGCAAGCAACAAGCCCGCGGTCGAAATGGCTGTGACTCCGAGCAAAATTGGACGACCGAACATGTGCAACCCCTCTAACCCCAATTATGTTGGAGGAACCAAGTACACGATTGATAGGTCAGTTTGATTCGCGCTTATGTGCAGGGGGTCGTAGTGGGTGAACGTGTGGCGGTGGTGCTTTCGGGTGCTGCCGCTAGAGGTGCCTTTCAGGCTGGGGCGATGGCGCGGCTGCTGCCCGCCCTCAGCGCACAGGGATACGAACCGACGGTCTTCCTCGGGACGAGCGCTGGTGGGATCAACGCCGCGCTTTGGGCGTCGTTGGCCGATCTCGGACCCCAGGACTGTGGCGCTGCCGTTGTGAGTACCTGGCGACAGATGGGACGCGCCGACGTCTTTGCACATCCGGTCAAGTCCCTGATTGGCGATGTCCCGCGCGTGTTGGGGTCAGTGGCGGGGTGGCCGGGTGGGCTGCCCGCCCTGCTGGACACCACTCCCCTGCGTCGGACCGCCGAACGTGTGCTGGATGTCGACCGACTCGCGAGGAACGTCGAAGACGGAACCGTTGCGGCGGTGGGGGTCTCTGCCACCTGGATTCCCACTGAGCACCCGACCAAGGATCACGCCCACACCCTGCAGGACCGCACAACGGTGTTCGCCCATAGCCGCACCCTTTCCACGGCCGGGATCACCGATCCGGATCGGGCAGTGGACCTAGCCGATGGGCCGATCCTGCGCGAGCACGTACTTGCCTCAGCTGCGATCCCGATCGCCTTCCCGCCGGTGTGGATTGACCAACCAAGCGGCGCAAGCGGTTGGTACATGGACGGTGGCGTGCGGCTGAACACTCCCCTAAGGCCCGCGCTGGCGTTGGGTGCTGATCGGATCCTCGTGGTTGCCGCAATGTCGACGGAATACGGGGACCCGCCGATTCGACCGACCCAGCGGGGATCAAGCCCACCCATGGCCGATTCCGCTGCCGTGGTCATGCATTCGGTGCTAGCGGACCGGATGGCCGAGGATTTGCGGACACTGAGGTCGCGCAATCGCAGCGCCGTCGAGGCCGCCAAAGTGGGGGCCACGTTGACTAAGTCGAATGGCGACGAGTTGCGGGCCGTGCCATTGATGGCCGTCAGTCCGGAACCCGGCCAACTGCGTGAGTTGGCGGCGGCGACGCTGCGAAGCAATGTTCGACGCGGACCGCTGGGGCTATGGCGCGAATCCGACAGCATCGTGTTGGATCGAATGCTGCGGGGCCTCGGGGATGGTCCGGGCCGTGCCGAGCTCTTCAGCTACCTATATTTCGACGAGACGTACTTCGCCGAGCAAATCAAGCTGGGTGAGGCGGCCGCGGACGAGGCACTCGCATCCGGTTGGGCACTGGATTGAAAGCCATCAACTGCGAACGCCCGCCGAATCAGCGCGTCAGACTCTCCGATTGAATGGCACGCATGTCTGACAACTCCGATGATCCGTTGCTCCAACCCCTGCGACTCGGTGACCTGCAGGTTCCGAACCGTGTCTTCATGGCACCGCTGACCCGATCGCGTGCGGGCGACCCCGATGGTGTCCCGACAGAGCTCATGGCGCAGTACTACGCCCAACGGGCATCGGCCGGACTCATCATCTCCGAGGCGACCAATATCTCCGAGGTTGCCAGGGGCTACGCTTGGACCCCCGGTATCTACACCGCTGAGCAGATCACGGGCTGGCGTCCGGTCACCGATGCGGTGCACGATGCCGGCGGCCGCATCTTCTGCCAGCTCTGGCACACGGGTCGCGTTTCGCACGAGTCGCTGCATCCCGGCCAGCCGTGCGTGTCGTCCTCGGCCAAGACCAGCGACCAATGCCAGGCCTTCATCAACGTTGATGGTGCCGGACGGCGCGAACCGTCGACACCGCCGCAGGCATTGTCGCCAACTGAGATCGCCGCAACGATCGCCGACTACGCCGCAGCCAGTAGCAATGCGATCGCCGCTGGCTTCGATGGTGTCGAAGTTCACGGCGCGAACGGCTACCTACTCCAGCAGTTCATCGCGCCCAACGTCAATGACCGCAACGACCTGTATGGCGGCGACGTGGAGGGCCGGATCCGGATCACGTTGGAGGCTGTCGATGCCGCTATTGCGGCGATCGGCGCTGGCAGGGTGGGCTTGCGGATTTCCCCGCTATTCAAGTTCAACGGTATCGCCGACACCGATCCCGGACCGGCCTTCCGGCACATCGGCGAGGCCATGTCCGAGCGCGGAATCGCTTACCTGCACATCGCAGACACCGGAACGATGGCGCCCAACGCCGAGCCCGTCATGGATCAGATCCTCGATCTCATGGAGAGCTCCTTCACCGGACCGGTGGTACTCAACGGCGCCTACGACGTCGCCCGTGCCCGCCACGATCTGGAGTCGGGTGCTGCGTCGGCGATCGCCTTCGGTCGTGCGTTCCTGGCTAACCCAGATCTCCCGCGCCGTCTGGCCGATGGCCTGCCCTTGAATGAGCCAAATCCCCGGACCTACTACGGCGGCGACGAAGCCGGATACACCGACTACCCAAGCTGGACCACCGAGTAGTTGCACGATTCAAAGCGACGGTCCGACCACATCGACGATCAGGTAGGGCCGGTGACCGACTATCAACCGAGTGGCATGTCCTCGCGGATCCAACGCGGGAGTCGTTCGGCGAGGTAGGTCCGCAGCTGCCAGGTTGCCGCTGAGTGATCCAGCGACGGTATCTCTCTGAGTCGCAAGCCACGGATTGGTTCAGACGGGAAGAGTCCGCCCCGCGACGCTGCGTCGACCGTTTCCTTCTCCGTCTTGCCCAACGCGATCGTCGTGTGGTTGGTCCTCATGCTGTTCAACAATCGCGCCGGATCGGCGAGCAGACCGCGACGACCCATGCGGCCTCGAAGCCGGATCGTGAATAGCGCAGCTTGCAGGCGCCAGTAGACCATTCGACCACCTTGAGCGAACGGCATCGGTCGAACGGTCCACTGAACCGGATTGAGCATGTACACCGCGTCCACCGACTGTTTGCGGGCAACCCGCATCGAGCACCACGAACCCAGGCACAGTCCGATCAGAGCCAGCCGCCGTGCGCCGTGTTCCCGGGCGAAGGCAGCCGCCTCGTTGGCCGCTCGCACGTTTCGAGGGCGGTAGAACCACGGCCCGTTGGGGTTGCGCACTCGTCGCCCGTCACCAATGTCCGGGTCGTCGACTCGAAACACCGAGTAGCCTCCTGCGGCCAGTGAGCGAGCCCAATCCACGGCTGACCGGCCGAGACCGTGGTGCGGAATGCGACCGGAGTTGTAGATCATGACCCACGTGTCTGAACCGCCAATGGGCTCGGTGGCTAGGCCAAACGCACCCACGCGCCCGAATTCGTGTGCGGTCTCTCGCCAATGCGCTGTCACCAAGTCATCTTTTAGCCGCAGGCCAGGATGGTCGACCGGATCGTGGGTCGGCAGGGCCACAAGCGCTCTGGCCAGTAGGCGCTTGATGTCGCCGATGGGAACGGCGGAGAACTGGTCGTCTGGGTGAACCGATCGGTCCTCACGGCTCAGCCGCAAGTCGACAACTTCCGACTGCGCAAGCACCTCGCACTGCCCAATCGCTTTGCCGTAGACCCGATCCGATCGCAGCCCCAGCACTAGCTGAGGCACCTGTCCAAGGTGCGTCGGATCGAGCTTGAGTGCTTTCAGCGCCGTTGCCAACGGGGCGGGGTAGGCAATCTGCGGCGTCTGGACCATGTCAGCCGGCGGACTTGGGTCAGGGGCGAGCCACGCGTCGCTGACAGTTGTGAACAGCATCTGCTGTTCGCGCAGGAAGTTGCGGCCCGTCCCGCACGGATCCCACAGCAGAGCGACGTCGGCACGTTCAATGGCTGCCGAGTTTGACATCAGGGTCGCTCCGGCTCGGAGTCCGACCACCAACAGCGGCAGGCCAGCGGCACCCACGGCGGCGAGGCAATCGTCGACGTCCTCGTGCCAGTGCTCCACCAGGTTTTCGGTGTCCAAATCGCCGAGGGAATCACCAGTGCCGGTCCAGTCCATCCGCAACACGGCAACGCCATCGGCGACCAGGAGTTTGCTCATGATGCGGAAAGCGCGGTGCGCGAACAGGGCCTCGGCGCCAAGTGGCGGAAACAGGACCGCCACGGCCCGGGTGCCACCGACTGGTTGCTCGAACGATGCGTACAGCCGCCCGCTACGACCGAACCAACCCTGGTTGAGCACCGAACGATCCACGTGGCCTCCTGCTGCGCGTCAACCCACCGCGAGTCAGGGTAGTCCTCCGCTTCCGCACCTGCGCTGCGAACTAGGTGAACCGCTGAGGGTGGGGCGGACTCACACGTGTCGGGTCGTGTCAGCGAACGGACTTGATGGGCCAGACGGCGGCAGCGCCCACGATCGTGATCAGACCCGTCACGATGTACAAGGTGGGATAACCGCCCAGATGCTTGACGGCCACAAACGCGATGATCGGCGCGATGACCTGCGGCGCGGAGTTGGCGATGTTGATAACCCCGAGATCGCGCGCCCGATCTCTTGCTGCCGGCAGAACCTGAGTGATGAGGGCTTGATCGACGGCCAGGTACCAGCCCCAGCCCAGCCCAAGGATGAAGGCTGCAACGTATGCGAGTGGCAACGACGACGCTGCCGCGAGGAGGAAGGCCCCGAACGCCATGATCATCGAGGCGACGACCACATACAGTTTGCGCTTACCGCTGCGATCAGACAGGTACCCACCGATCACGGCCGTGGCAATCGTTCCCAGTGAGTAGAGCACGATGAGCAGGGCTTGCGATTCCTGCGCGGCGGTAGCGTCCAATCCGACACGATCTTTGAGGAAGAACAACAGGTAGACGGTCGCGATGGCATTGGCCAGGCTCACCAGGAAGCGTGCACCCCACGCCCAGGCAAAGTCCGGGTACAGCTTTGGCGACACCCAAAAGCCGCGGAGGAATTCGCCCCAAATGAATGGCGGGCGATCGGCTTTGGGAAGCGGCGGATCCTTCAGCCGGAACAAGAACGGCAGGACGAGCAGTACCAGGAGGAACCCGGTCAGCCAGAATCCTCCGGTCAACGACGTCACGACGAACGCCACCAAACCGACTCCAAGCACGACTCCAACGGTCTGGGCTAACCCCATGAGCCCAGATGCAACGCCACGTTGGGAGACGGGAACCTGATCGGGGATGGTGGCGGTCAACGTGGCGTAGGAGGCGTTGACCGTGAATTGCACGACCAACCACATCAGCGTGATGGCGAACAGGGACGTCAGGGTGGGCAGGATCGTGATGGTGATTGCCCCGACCACCGCTCCGCCGAAGAGCCATGGTCGGCGCCGACCCCAACGCGAGGTTGTCCGGTCTGACAAAGCGCCGGTGATCGGTTGCCCGACTACGGCCCCGATCACCCCTACGCCGGTAATGATGGCAAGCGCGGATTCCTTACCGCCGCTGCCGGAAACCGACTCGGCAAGTCGGGGCAGCAGGTTCTGCAGTGGGGCGAAGAAGGCCACCATGATGCCGAGGTTGGCCAGCGCCATGGTGGCCAACAGGGAGCCACCAACGCGCATGGTCGGTTCCTCCAACGCGTTGGTGGGGATGGGCACAGCCTCGCTGGTCATCCGTGAGTCTCCTTGGTATTGGGCTGTTGGTCCCCCCGCTGGGCAGCGAGCAGCGTTCGAAAGTGATGGAACGACTCTTTGGGTATGCGTTCCTGACTGTCGTAGTCGCAGTACACGAGCCCGAAGCGTTGGGTGTACCCCTCGACCCATTCGAAGTTGTCGATGAAGGACCAGTAGAAGTAGCCGCGAATATCCACGCCTTGTGCCATCGCGTCCGCCACCGCACGCAGGTGCCGATCCAGGTAGGCGATTCGGAAGTCGTCGTGGACTGAGTTGTTGTCGACCACGTCGAGGACCGACGTGCCGTTCTCGGTGATGTAGATCGGTGGCAGTGCTGGACCGTAGTTGTCGTCGAGTGAGACAAGTATTTCGGTCAATCCTTCAGGCACGACCGGCCAATCGAACGCCGAGCGTGGGACCCCTTCGATACGGGCAAGCTCGAAGCCCATCGGGTTGTCCGGGCCCGGGGCCTTGACTGCCTCCGGGTTGTAGTAGTTGACGCCGAGGAAGTCGATGGGTGCGCTGATGATTGCGGCGTCACCGTCCTGGATGACGCTGAAGTCCGATCCGGGATAGGCCTGCTCGAGGTCGA
>JAGNDY010000069.1 GCA_018003655.1 Candidatus Nanopelagicales bacterium | reverse complement strand
TTGGTCGTGTAATGCAATCCGTCTGTTCGCATGACGACGCCGCCGCGGGATTCCTGGAAGCCGCTGGCGCACAAGTGGGCGTGCAGATCGACGACGGGGACGTCGTACGGCATTGACTGGGCGGCCAGGGTCGCAGCGCGGTTGACTGCGGCCGTGCGACGAGCGTCATTGACGATTGGCGGGTAGTGACCGGCTTCGAACGCTGTGGCAGTCGGCAGGTCGGAGTCTGAAACGTTGTTGCAGCCGCTCAGAACAACGGCCACGGAACCGACCTTCTTGTGCAGCAGCGCGATGATCTCCTCGTACGCTCTTTGTGTCGCTGTTTGCCAGCGCTCATCGGTGAATGAGACTGCCGCACCATCAATCCACCTGTCGTACTGTTCCCACGATCCGGCGAATAGCACGCCGAGATTCGCGTTTGCGGCTCTGATCTGTTTGTTGCGATTTGAACGAACCCACTGCCAACACTTGTTGGGCACTGTCATCGGCTCACCATTGATCGAGGCCGTGAATGGCGCGACGCCGCAACCAAATTCGGTACCGGGCGCGACGCTGAGGTTCCGTATCAGATTCGGCGTGTAGGCGGCGAATAGCGATAACGCGTTCGAGTCGCCGACCAGTACCGCCGTTGTTGGCCCACGCTTGGATCTGCTAACCGGTGTTAAGGAAAGCGACGGTGCCGCAGTGGCTTTCGCGGCTAACGTTTCGAGGCTGTCGCTTGCTGGCGGCTTGGCGAGACCGAAAGCGGTGAGTGTGACGGCGACAACGGCAACGGGGGTCGCAACAAGCAGTGTCCGGCGCGTGGGTACAGACATCCTGCTCAGCGCCCCGCGTCTGATCGGCATCTCAAGGTAGGTGTACGACAGTTGAGCGATGCCCAGTGTGAGCGTCACCCGCGCAGCGAACAACGGCAATCCCGAGAGACCCACGTGGTCTGGCGTCAAGAACAGGTAGATCGGCCAATGCCACAGGTATACCCCGTAGGAGATCTTGCCGAGCCATACCAAGGGCCGCCAACTCAATCCGCGGGCGAGCCAGCCGTCGGGATGTGCCGTGACTGAGACGATTACTGCCGCGATGGCGATCGCACATAACAGGAAGCCTCCCCGATAAGCCCACTGCTGCGTCTCGTCGACGAGCAGGAGCAAAGCGATCGCAGCCGCGGCCCCAAGGACGCCGATGGGCTGGGCAAACCGGGCCAGCCGCATCAGCACCCCCGGCGTTAGCAACGCGGCGAGCGCGGCACCAACGAGCAAGGCCTGCACCCGGGTATCGGTGCCGTAGTAGGCCCGCGATTGGCCGTCAGGTTTGGCGGCGAGGTAGGCCATGAGTCCCGCTGAGGCAACTGCGCCAGCTAGGAGTAGGCCCGCGAGGAAGCGTCGACCCTTGAACCAGGAAAGGATGCCGAGCAGGAACAGTGGAAAGAGCAAGTACCACTGTTCCTCGATTGCCAGGGACCACGTGTGCCGCAGCGGCGACGGATTGCTGAACTGATCGAAGTAGGAAGTGCCCTCCGCTATGAACCACCAATTGCTGGCGTAGAAGAAGGTTGCGACCGAATCCGTCCGCATCGCGTTGCCGGCACGCCCGGCAACTAGTGCGCTGGCTAGCAAGATGACGACCAGTACGACCATCAGGGCTGGGAGGAGGCGACGCGCGCGAGCAAGCCAGAAGTCGCGCAGATTCAGGCGTCCCGTTGAATGCCACTCGTGCAGCAAGATGCTGGTGATCAGGAATCCGGACAGCACAAAGAAGATGTCGACGCCGAGGAAACCGCCGCCGAGGAGGGTGGAGCTGCCGTGGTAGACGAGGATTATGGCGATCGCACATCCGCGCACACCGTCCAGGGATGCGCGGTAACCGATGCTGTGTTGACGAGCGCCGCTTACACCGCGGTCGACACCACTGTCGATCCGTGCCACTCGCCCACGTTAGGACACCAAGTGTCCGTTAACAACACCGTCTAGGTGGCTCGGGTCGAGCGTGACCGCACGACTCTCCTCGACCTACGCCCCGGTGTTGCCGTGCGAACACCATGGCGGTGACCCGGTGCGCCTTCTCGCATTGGCTCACCCGGAAAGGTGTGACGTGGTGCGCCACCCAAGTCGGAAACCAGTTGTCCTGGTCTGCTTGGGGTCCTCTGCGCTGTTCCTCGTCGGGTCAGCAACCCCCACTGTGGCTGCTGGTGTCGCGCCGGCCCCCGGCCCCCGCGCCGCGCAGGTGCGAGGAGACGTCACATCACCTGGCCGCGTAACGCTACGCGTCAGTGGTGAACGCCTGGGCAAGTCGGCAAAGATCGCCCTACACGGCCTCAGTGGTCGCGCCCGCGGGTACGACAGGGTCGTTTCCGTCAGGAAATCCAGAGTGCTCCGCCACCTGCCCACGGGCCGCTACCGGATCAAAGCTCGCATGATCATGGCACCAGCCGCCGCCCAGGTTCCGCGCCAACTTCAGAGGCAAGGGTCGCTACATCGTGCGTGACATGAACATCGATGTCCCCTTCACGTGGGCCGCACGCAACGGCGAGATGCAGATGGTGGCCGGTGGCTGGAAGTACCCGATCTACTTCACGAACGTGATCAAGGATCACTACCTCTATACGAAGACGTATAAGTGGCCGCAACGACTCGCAGACGTTGTGGAACGTTCAACACTTTGGCGTGCAGAACCTCTTGGATCCGCAGTTGGACGAATGGATCCAGATGAAGACCTTTGAACGCAAGCCCGGTGTTCTGAAGCCCCCGTCTGACTGCAAGCGGACCTGACCTATGTGCGGCAACTGAAAGCCGATCCCCCGTTGGAGTCTCTGACCATGCGTCGGGAGGTTGACTCTGAAACATTCATCACATGAAGCTTCAGTCGAAAGCAATGACACGATCCGTAGTCGCGACCGTCGGTGCCGTGGCCCTGCTGGGTGTGGGGATCGCGGTTCCAACGGCTGCCTCGGCCTCGCCAGCACAGGGTCGGGGTGACATCTACGGAAGTTGTGCAATACCCGCCCCGCCGCGAGGTGCGACGAAGATCGCTCAATTCAGGTCCGACGGCTGGCGCCATCAGATCTACAAGACAAAGACCAGCAGTCCATACGCAACCGTCCTGTACTACAAGGCGGCTGGCAAGTGGCGCGGATACCGGACCACGTCTTGGGGTGGCGGCGCGTCATATGTCGGCCCAAAAGCTGGGAGTGGATGGGGAATCACGATGCGCAAGAAGAACTGCGGCTACCTATCGGTCGGTGCCGGCGCTGCGAAGGGCAAGCCAACGCACTTCGACGTGTGCATAGGTAAGACCGCAGCCGACATCAAAGAGTGCAAGCGCGCCAAGTAGCGAAGGCTGCCGCCGAGTAGGAGCGAAATTGCCCCGAAAATGATCATTGCTGGTCCTTCCATCGACGGATCGCTGGAGCACAGCAAGCACGAAGGTTCCATCGCGAACGTCGTGCCGACGGCCATAGTTCGATTCGCAATCGTTGCTGCGGCACAGATACCTTGGTGCAGGTGACGAGCTCACCCGATGCCGGTGCCACCGCAGTCCCAGACCGGACGCCGACTGCGATTTCTGCCCAGGCCCTGACGCGCACCTTCGGTGACAAGCGCGCCGTGGACGACTTGTCACTCGACATCCCCGCCGGATCGTTTTTCGGCATTTGTGGGCCCAACGGTGCTGGCAAAACCACCATGCTCAAGATGGCCACCGGGCTGCTGCGGCCAACGAGTGGATCCATCGCGGTCGACGGGATCGACGTCTGGTCTGACCCGGTCGCGGCCAAGCGCCGATTCGGATTCGTGCCTGACAATCCCCGCGTCTTCGATCGGCTGAACGCGCCAGAAGTCCTTGAGTACATCGGTGCTCTGCGTGGGATGGATCCGGCCACGGTTCGCGAACGCAGCGAGCAGATTCTCGATGCCCTCGATCTGCAGAAGGATCGCGGGACGATCATCGCTGACTACTCACTCGGCATGACAAAGCGAATCGGACTTGCCGCGGCAATGTTGCACAACCCGCGAGTCCTCATCCTCGACGAACCATTCGGGTCGTTGGACCCAGTGAATACCGCCGTCATGGAGGGGTTGCTCAAACTGCACCGTAAGGGCGGCGGAACCGTAGTGTTCTCCTCCCACGTGATGGACGTGGTTGAACGACTCTGTGACCAGATCGTGATCATCGATGAGGGCAGGGTCAAAGCGGAAGGGACTGTCGCTGAGGTTTCCGGCGGCAAACGCCTGCAGGACGCTTTCGTGGACTTGGTCGGCGGCCGCGCATTTGACGACCGGGGCATGCAATGGTTCGGGTCTTCGTCCGACTGAAGCTGACCCTTCTTCGGGCCAGTTTCAGCGCATCCACCGCGACGGCGGTCGTGTTCGTCGTCGGCGCATTGCTTGCGTTGGTGGGCGGGATCTTCATGGGAGCCCTGCTCGCCGTGTCGCTGAGTCCCGGGCGAGACGGCGGCGCCGTGCTGCCGCTGGTGTTGTTCGCTGGCGTTTGGATCATGTGGGTCATCGGCCCACTCCTCAACTCCGCCCAAGGGGATCAGTCGATCGACCCGTCTCGACTCGAACTGCTGCCGCTGAGCAACGCAATGCAGGTCCGGGGCCTGCTGGTTTCCGGCTTCATCGGACCCGGTGCGTTCGGGACAATCATTGGCGCTGCGGGCGCGATGTTCGCCACGGGTTTCACGCCACTGGCTCGCGTCGCAGCTTTGATTTGTGCCCTCCTCTTCGTGACCCTGTGCGTGGCTTGGTCCCGCACGGCCAGCGCCGTTTTTGCCGGGGTGCTGAACTCCCGCCGAGGTCGAGACCTGACGATTGCGCTGTCGGCATTCATCGGCGTCGGCGTCTATGTCATCAGCCAACAGATCAACAGTGAGGTGCTCGCACTCACTTCGACCGGGACAACAGGTGACTTCCGTTTCCTGGCGATCCTTCCACCGGCGGCTTTGGGGCTGGCACTGACTGATCTGCGCGACGGTGACAACCTGAGCGCCGTCTTGCTGATGGCGTGGGGGGCGATCGGGATCGGGATCAGCCTGTGGGTCTGGCGGTGGGCACTGGCTCGGCGTCTCGACGGTGGTGGGGCCGCGATGTCGGCCAAGGCCAAGCGCGGCCCGGTAGGTGACTCGGTCCTGTATCCGGTCGCCGTCAAATGGCTCCCGCGGACGGCCATGGGAGCCACGGTCGCCAAGGAGATCCGCTACTACTTGTTCCGCTCCACCCTGCAACTGCAGCAACTGGTGCTCGGAAGTGTCGTTGCCGTTCTTGTTGCAGGGCAGAGTCTCTTTAGCTCAGAACCCAGTCCGCTCACTGACTTTCTCGGTGCCTTTGTGCTCTTCATGGTGTTGTGGCAGAGCGCACCGAACGTGTTCGGAATCGACAACTCGGCGGTCTCTGTCTACATCCTGAGCGGAGTGCGGATGGGCGGCGTTGTCATGGGCAAGATGCTGGCCTTGCTTCTGATTGGGTTACCGATAGCAGTCATCGTTCAGATCGCGGCGACATCCGTCCACGGACAGTGGTCAACTTTGCCAATCGGACTGGCGGTCCTTCCGGTTCCGTGGCTGGTCTGGCTCGGCCTGGGTTCGCAACTCTCCGTCCGTGTGGGGTACCCGCTTGTGCCGGGTCAGAAGCCCAACAGCGCGCGTGCCATCACGGCCGTTCTCGGCGGGTTGGTCGGTGGTGCGCTCCTGGTCGTAGTCATCGTTGCTGCCGGGGCCGGCGTCAATGTGCTGGTTGGCTCGGCTTGGGCGGGGGCACTTGCCGCTTGGATTCTGGCACTTGCCGTCGGCTACTTCGGGTGGCGCAATGCAGCAGCGAAACTCGACGAAGACGCGACGCCGCTGCTTGCCGAGCTAGAGGTATCCCGCGGCTAACGCGCGTTGCATTGCTGCCTCAGCACCCGATTCCTCCGGCGTGGGACTTCAGACCGTCCACGTTCTGCTGGTCAGGACGCGTGCATAATCGGTCTATGAGTGAGGTCACGTCCTACCCGCACCGCCGAGTGCTCATGGTGAGTGAGGGTTTGCTCGCGGTCGCCGGATTCGCCGGCGCAGCGCAGTTGGTGAGTGGCGCGTCAACACCTCCCGTGTCGGACGTGGAGCCGCTTGGACTCTCGACGTGGGTACTGCCCGGAATCTGGCTCGGCGCCTCGGTAGGTATCCCGTCAGCGGCCGCCGCCTACCTGGCCTGGCGGCGATCGCCGCACGCACCGAATGTCGTTCTGCTCTCCAGCGGGTTGTTGGCCGTTGAGCTCGTGGTCCAAATACCCTTCATCGGCCCGAGTCCACTGCAGGCTGTGTTCGGCACCGTGGCCCTCACCACGGCGGGTATCGCGGTCGACGCGCGCCGACGGGGCTGGCGCAAGACTCGCCGTTGACCCCCGATTCCGGTTCCCCTTCGTGACGCAGACTCTCCACAGACCTGAGATGGACGACAGATGATCGATGCACCGGACGCTGAGCGCGAGCATTCCGAAACGGCGGGCATCGACCCAGCCGACCTATCCGTCTGCTTGCGGGTGTTCCGGGAACTCAATGAACTGCCGGTCGAGCATCCAGACGCCCTGGCCGTGCGACGCGCAACAGCCGGGTTGTTCAAGAGCGTCAAGAAGCGGCGCCGAAATGAGCGACGGCAAGAGGTGCTTGCCAGTGACAATGCCGTGATCGCAGCAACCGCAACCGGCTCACCCGAGCGAATCGATGACGAGACCCAAGGCCTGCCGCTTGTCTCGAACACTCGTGGCGCATCCGCCGGGCAGTTGATCCGACCGCAGGCGTGCTACATCTGCAAGGTCCGCTACACGACCGTCGATGCGTTCTATCACCAGATGTGTCCCGATTGTGCTGCCCTCAACCGCTCGCGACGCGACGCTCGCACGGACCTCACCGGTCGGCGGGCGCTGCTCACGGGCGGGCGAGCAAAGATCGGCATGTACATCGCATTGCGGCTGCTGCGCGACGGCGCAGAAACCACGATCACAACGCGATTCCCCAACGATGCGATTCGTCGGTTCATGGCGATGCCCGACAGCGTCGACTGGCTTCATCGGTTGCACATCGTCGGGATCGACTTGCGAGACCCCGCTCAGGTGGTTGCCCTCGCCGACTCGGTCGCTGCGCGGGGATCGCTGGACATCCTCATCAACAATGCGGCCCAGACCGTCCGACGCTCGGCACAGTCTTACGAGCTGCTCGCGGCGGCCGAGGAGCAACCACTGCCGGTCGGGGAATTGCCTGAGGTGACGACGTTCGGCCGAACCTCCGACGCACACCCAGCCGCCCTGATGGGCGCGGTAGTCGGCGGCACGGCCGGGCTCGCCAAGCTCACTGCCGCTGAGTTGACCGAGGCTGCACTCACGGCGGGGTCATCGTCGCTCGCCCGCACCGCCGCCCGCACCGCAATCGATGCAGGCGGGTTGGTGCCCGACCTCCAGGAACACAACAGTTGGACGCAGATGGTGCACGAGGTGGATGCTCTGGAGTTGCTCGAAGTGCAACTGGCGAACTCGACGGCGCCGTTCATTCTGATCAGTCGCCTGCGACCATCGATGGCGGCGTCTGCTCATCGGCGCAAGTACGTCGTCAACGTCTCTGCGATGGAGGGCCAGTTCAGCCGCCGGTACAAGGGTCCTGGGCATCCGCACACGAACATGGCCAAGGCTGCCCTGAACATGCTGACTCGCACGAGCGCTGAGGAGTTGCTCCGAACCGATGGCATTCTCATGACTGCGGTCGACACTGGCTGGATCACCGACGAACGCCCCCACCCCACCAAGATTCGATTGGCAGAGGAGGGCTTCCACGCACCGCTCGATCTAGTCGACGGCGCCGCCCGGGTGTACGACCCGATTGTGCGGGGAGAGCGCGGCGAGGACCTGTACGGCTGCTTCCTCAAGGACTTCCAACCAGCCTCCTGGTAGCTGACGTCGGCACACTCGGCTTGCTTGCAAGCTGAGCGGCGGACGACGAGGGCAAGCAAATCTGTGGTGCCGAGGACGTGGGTTTGCCAATACCCTCGACGGATGGCAGGTTCCGGAGTCCCAGCACCCGTTCCACCCGAGGACGCCGACCGCGTCCGCTCACTGGAGCGGTATGCCGTCCTGGACACCGAAGACGAGGAAGCGTTCGACCGGATCACTCGCCTGGCCGGTGGGTTGCTCGACATGCCCATCGCGTTGGTCTCGTTGGTCGACGGTGAGCGACAGTGGTTCAAATCCAAGGTTGGCGTCGAAGCCACCCAGACGTCACGCGAACTCGCTTTCTGCGCCTACACAATCCTCGGTGACGAGGTGTTCACCGTCCCCGACACCACGAACGACGAACGATTCGCCGGCCATCCGCTCGTGACCGGAGATCCGCAAATCCGCTTCTATGCAGGTGTGCCGCTGACTGCCGCAGACGGTTCGAACCTTGGCTCGTTGTGCGTCATCGATCGCGAACCACGGAATTTGGACGCGCGAGAGCTGGCACTCCTTGTCGACTTGGCAGGCTTGGCGCAGCGCGAGTTGGAACTGCGTCGAGCGGCGATGTCCGATGGATTGACCGGGGTGTTCAACCGTGAGGGTCTGGTGGCCGCTGCCAACCGGGAAATTGTTCGCGCCCAAAGCCATGGCGAAACCCTGTGCTTGGCGGTACTTGACCTCGACCACTTCAAAGACATCAACGACACCTACGGCCATGCTGGAGGAGATTCCGTGCTGTGCTCGGTGGCGGACATCATCGCTGCGAACCTTCGCGGGGTTGACATTGTGGGGCGGCTCGGCGGCGATGAATTCGCCCTGTTGCTCCCGGGTGCTGATGAGGGCCAGACGCGAACGATCGTTGACCGAATTCGCGGTGCTCTAGCGCAATCAAGGAAGGAACTGGTCGGGGCCGCTCGTGCTGTGACCTTCAGCATCGGCGTAGCCGAGTTCGACCCCTTGACCGACGACCTGCCAGCGCTGTTTGGCAAGGCGGACAAGGCGCTCTATCGCGCCAAGCGTGCCGGCGGCGATCGAGTCGACGTCGATGCGGGGAAGAACCAACCGGGCCGGGAGTAGACCAAACCTTTTAGCCGCCTAGCTCCCTTGTGTGATTTTGGCCGGTGGTGCGCCGGTGAGCGAATCCCAGGTGCGCTTGGTCCGAGATCGCCGTGGACCGTTGGCCTCGATGGAAGCGGCGCGGTCGGCCTGCGCCTGCGGGTATTCGTCCCAAGGAATTCCGGGAACGTTGTACCCGCGCCATGTGCGCCGCCGAACCCCCCAGAAGAACCAGACAGTCGCCGCAACGAATTCAGCACCGAATAGGGCGTAATCCTGCAGATCGAGATTTCCAGAGTTCAACACCTGATCGGCGATCCGCTGCATGTCAGCCTCAGGCCGCGTCTCTCCCCAAAGCAAGACCGATGACACCAGCAACATGGCGTAGACGCGCATGGCGATGTCTGCCCAGCCGGGGCGAAAGTGCGCAATCACGCGTACCGCGATAATGAAGCTCGTTGTGGTGAATGCGAGATCTTCGCCGTTGGTCAACTTGGGGATGAGCAGGCCTGTGAAGAGCAGGATGCTGCTCCACAGATACAGCAGCGGCACAATCGAAACTAGGTACTGAATGAAGTCGCGGCCGGTCACGTGCCACTTGCCGTCGGCGCGGTAGCTGA
>JAGNDY010000068.1 GCA_018003655.1 Candidatus Nanopelagicales bacterium | reverse complement strand
CGGTGCGGAACAGCTCATATAACCGTTGCCGTTCCTTGACCGGGGTGTCGCCGGTAATCACCGGCGCATCCAGGGCCTCGCCGAGTTCGGCGAGTTGGTCCAGATACTGACCGATGACCAGGATCTGTTCGCCGGTGTGCTTGGCGATGAGTTCCTTGACCACCGGGATCTTCTGCTGGGCAGTGGCAACCATTCGGTAGCGATCCTCCGGCTCTGCCATCGCATAGATCATGCGCTGGTGCTCGGGCAGCGTCACTCGAACTTCCACACAGTCAGCTGGTGCGATCCACCCCTGCGCCTCAATCTCGCGCCACGGTGCGTCATAGCGCTTGGGGCCAATGAGGCTGAAGACCTCAGTCTCATTACCGTCCTCGCGCACCAGCGTCGCGGTCAGACCGAGCCGCCGCCGGGCCTGGAGGTCGGCGGTGAAGCGGAAGACTGGGGCGGGCAACAGATGGACCTCGTCGTAGATGATCAGGCCCCAGTCACGGGTGTCGAACAGGTCCAAGTGCGGGTAGACGCCTTTGCGACGCGTCGTGAGCACCTGATATGTCGCGATTGTGACTGGCCGAACTTCTTTGCTGGCACCTGAGTATTCGCCGATCTCGTCCTCGGTCAGGCTGGTTCGTTTGAGCAGTTCGTCGCGCCACTGCCGCGCCGAGACGGTACTGGTCACCAGGATCAGCGTCGTGGCCTTGGCGACCGCCATCGCGGCCGCCCCCACCAGGGTCTTCCCAGCACCGCATGGCAGCACCACCACACCGGAACCGCCGTGCCAGAAGCCGTCGACGGCTTGGCGCTGATAGTCGCGCAACTCCCAGCCGTCCTCGACCAGGTCGATCGCGTGCGCCTCGCCATCGACGTAACCGGCCAAGTCCTCAGCCGGCCAACCGATCTTGAGCAGAGCCTGCTTGAGGTGTCCACGCTCGCTGGTATGGACAACGATCGTGTGCTCGTCAATGCGGTCGCCGAACATGCCCTTGGTCCGTTTGGACCGAAGCACCTCTTCCATCACCGACAGGTCACTGGCGACCATGACCAAGCCGTACGCCGGATCGTCGCGCAACTGGAGTCGGCCGTAGCGATCCATCGTGTCGGCGACGTCGACGAGCAGCGAATGAGGAACGGCGTAACGCGAGTACTTCAGCAACGTGTTGATGACGCCTTCAGCATCGTGGCCAGCTGCGCGCGCGTTCCACAGGCCAAGCGGGGTCAACCGGTACGTGTGGATGTGTTCAGGGGCACGTTCCAACTCGGCGAAGGGCGCGATCTCTCGACGAGCGTCGTCCGCGAGCTCGTGGTCGACCTCCAGCAGCACGGTCTTGTCGCTCTGAACGATCAGTGGGCCATCGGTCATCCCAACGCCTCCTTATCCGAGTCCGAGGCGCGTTCCACGCCGGTAATGCGCGACACCGCGAGGGTGCGAATGCGTCCCGAGTTGTGGTCGAAGGCGGACACAGCGCCCGCGTCGATCGCGACGATGTCCACCAGCCGCCGGGTGATGGAACCAGCGTTATCCGCGTAGCCAAGCCACACCGGGTCACCCGACAGGTGCGCCTCCCGCAGGATGGTCGCCGACTGGGCGATGGACAATCGCGGTACAGGTTCGCCCGAATTGGCTACGGGCACAGGTGATTGCGAGTCCGCCTCAGCCCGGCGCAGTGCCCGCACCAGCGCATGGACGAACACTTCGTCGAAGCCAGTCTGCCCAGCCGTCGCTGTTGTCGGAGTCGGTGCTCGATGGGCGAGCAGCGGCATGACCGCCGTCGAACCGTCGATGCCTTCAGCGACTGGCGCGTGACCGAGTTCGCGGGCAAGCTCGACCAACGCCTCGCCGCGGGACCTGGACACCACCACAGTCGGTGCGACCCGCACCAATCCCAGTGCGGTCGCCTGCGGATGGGACAACATCGCGGCAATCAAGGCCTCGTCGTCGGAACGCAAGTAGGAATTGACCGCACCGATGCGTACTGACCCGTGCCTGCGCGCGACATCGTTGATCAGGTACTCCATCGGCTGCGGTAGCGGCGTCACGCTGCGTTTGGTCAACTCCTCGATGATTTCGGCGGGACTTCGACCGGTATCCAGGATCCGGCTCACGCTGCTGGGGGTGACGCGAAAGACTGCCGCACCGCCACTTGATTCCAGATCGGCCACGAGATTGAGCAACGAACGCAAAGTTGGACTTGGCGGCCCAGGAACGACCAACGTCAAGTCAGCTTGCGCCAGGAACTCCTCGGTCGCTGGTGGCATGATCGCTCGCGCGGTGTTGGCGATCGCCGTGAGGTTATTCTCGTGCAGTAAGGATCGACCCATTCCCGTAATCGCATTGCGCGCAACAACCCCGAGTTGCTCGGCCTCGCGAATCGTGCTGCGGACAACGCGGTTGCGGACGTCAATCCGGGCCCGAGGCAATCGCGCTTCCAGCTGCTCGCACAGCGACTCGATGCTCAGCGCCTCCCCCGGTGCCATCTCGTCGAGAGAACGAAGCACTGCTCGCCGCAAGGTGGGCAGTCCAGGCAGTCCGAGGTCAGCGCCGAGGGCGGCCAAGCGAGTGCCATCGGCACCGGTTCCTCCGACCGCGTCGGCGTCGCGCTCCCCGGCCAGCCAAGCTGAAGCCAGCACGGACCACTGCTCGGCGAGGTCGGTGGCCGTCCAGGTATCAAAAGCGTGCGTTGGCACGTACCGCAGCGACGCGGAGCTACCCCGCTCTTGCGCCTCGTGTCCTGCCACCAGCCCTGCGGCAGCCGCGAGCTCAACCCAGAAGGCGGCCGTCGGCTCGTCGGTTCGCAGTGCGACCGCTGTGGATGCGAGTTCGCGAACACCCAACCCCCCTGCCTTGAGGGCAAGGGCGGGCCGAGTCGACCATTCATCGCACAGTGCTGCCACCGTCGCGTTGGCCGCGAGCGCGTGCGTTGCGCCCAACTGGTCGACATTGTGCGGATCGAGAACCTGCGACGGCTCGATATCGGCGTCTCGCAGTTCGATCGATCCGACGGCGGCGGGTACTGCCTCGCGCGCGGTCGATGTCACGTGAACGGGGGTGTCAAGCCGCACCGTCGGTGGGCCCCACACCAGCGCGAGCGCCCACAGCCGCTCGAGCACCTTGGCCAATCGTTCCGGCGAGCCACCCAGGGCGTCATTCGCACTTGCCCGCGCTGGCTGCTGCTGTGCGGCCAGGATTGCCAGTACCTCAAGCGCGTCGCGATCCAACGCATCGACGGCTCGTCGAACGGACGGGGCACCAGAAGCCCGCGCAGCCAACTCCGCGATGCTCACGGGGACGGGTTCGGCGATGTCCGGACGGGAGCGCACCAACTCCGCCAGAGCCCCATCGTCGCGACGGCGTAGGTCATCGGCGAGACTGCGCGCGGGACGTGCGGAACTGTCTGGAGGCATCCTCGTTACGGTACGCCTGCCAGGTCAGGGTGCTGACGGGTGGAGTCCGGCGCGATGTCGCAATAGCCTTACTCCATGAGTGCATCTGATCCGAACGAGCAGCCGACTCCACCGCCACCGCCAGCGCCGGGAGCGAGCATGTCCGACCAGCAACTCCGACACGAGGCTGAGAAGCGAATCGCGGCCAAAGCTGGTTTCGTTCGGTACCTCGGCGGCTGGGTGGCGATCTCGATATTCACCGTCATCATCTGGGCGATCACCGGGGCGGGGTACTTCTGGCCGCTCTGGGTGATTGTCGGGATGGGATTCGCAGCGTTCTGGATGGGCTGGAACGTTTACGGCCCACGCTCCGGCAAGCCGAGCGAACAACAGATCCAGGACGAGATGCGAAGAATGCAGTAGTGCGTACTGACCAGTCCGGCCAAGACGGTGCATCGGCACTGCTCGACCACCTACGGGCCTACAAGTGTCTGGTCGTTGCGTTCTCCGGCGGGACCGATAGCGCTTTCCTGCTCGCGGCCGCGCAACGTGCCCTAGGACCGGACAATGTCATCGCCGCAACCGTCGTAAGTCCCTCCTTGGCCACCGGGGAACTGGAATCCGCTCGTTCCTTCGCCGAAGACATTGGGGTCCGCCACGTCGCAGTTCCCGGTGCGGAGATCGGTCGTGCTGGGTACCGCGAGAACGCCCGCGATCGATGCGCCCACTGCAAGACCGAGCTGATGGAGGTCCTACTGCCGGTCGCCGAGTTGCATTTTGGCACCGACGCGGTCGTGGCCACCGGGACCAACGCTGACGACGCTGTCGATCCACACCGACCCGGCATGGCAGCAGCGGGCCGGCTCGGTGCCGTGACCCCGCTGGCGGCGGTTCGAATGTCCAAGGCAGAGGTTCGGCGCTTGTCCCACGACTGGGGGCTGAGCACCTGGGACAAACCGCAGGCGGCTTGCCTTGCCAGTCGTATCGCCTACGGCGTCCCGGTCACCGAGAGCGGCTTGCGCAGAGTTGATCGCGCCGAAGCACGACTGCGCGAGTTCTTTCGCGACGAGTCCATCCCGGTTACCAATCTGCGGGTGCGCGACCTCGGTGCAGAACACGCCCGAGTCGAGGTCGATGCCCACGTGCTCGACCAGGTACTGACCATCCAGGCACCGGTGGTTGAGTTGACCCGCTCGGCAGGGTTCACCGAGGCGGAGGTCGATCCACGCGGATTCCGTTCCGGCTCGCTGAACGAGCCAATTCTGCTCGACCTTGAGCGTCCCATGCCCCTGAGTTCGGTGCAGTAGCCACGCCCCGACGTCGCGGAACCCGCCGAACTTGGCAGAACAGACACCGCTGCGAAACGATCAAGTCGTAATGGAGACCCCGCGAAACAACGAGGCCGGGTAACCTAGGAGGGGCGGCGGCACGTTCGGAACAAAACCTGCGCTCCAACCACAGAATCACACGAGTCACTCCACTGCACGCATCGACAATTTCCTATCGAGAGGGGCACGCCGTGCCAACCGGGCGGGTCAAGTTCTACGACACCGACAAAGGCTTCGGGTTCCTGGCCAGCGATGAGGGCGAGGACGTCTTCGTCCACGCCAGCGCGCTGCCTGCCGGCACTGACGCGCTCAAGCCTGGATCGAAGGTCGACTTTGGCATCGTCGATGGCAAACGCGGCAAGCAGGCTCTCAGCGTGACGATCCTGGAAGAAGCCCCGAGCGTCAGCAAAGCGATGCGCAAACCAGCCGAAGATATGGCGCCGGTTGTCGAAGACCTGATCAAGTTGCTCGACAACCTCTCCAACAGCCTGCGCCGCGGCCGCTATCCGGACGATCAGAAGTCCAAGGCCGTCGCGAAGGTCATGCGGGCGGTTGCCAACGACCTCGACGCCTGAGGATTCTGGATTCGACTAGCTGGCTCTACCGCTGGCGGTATCCGATTGCCAGCTCTACCGCTGGCGGAGCAACCTCAGCATCGCCTCAATGTGCAAGTCAATCTTGCGAACATGGCTGAGCCCTGGCAGCGGGAGGTGCAGGTCGTCGAAGGTTGCGGTGCCGCTGACTTTTACCTCTCGCTGCGTCTCGCTCTCCTCTTCCGCCTCTCCCAACAGAATCATCGGAACGACGACATTTCCGGCAGTGGCGGTTCCTTCGAAGCGAACCTCGTCGTCGTGGGCGTGTCCGCTGCCCTTGAAAGTGAGCATGCCGTCGGAGCCACGGTTGATGAGCTTCTGCACTTCCGGATCCAGCAGTGAGTTGCCCGTCTTCATCTCGTTGAGCCCGATCTGGATGACCAAGTCCGCCTCCGCAGTCGTCCAGTCCGCTTCGCCGCCGACGATTGGCGCCGTTGCGCTGATGCTGAACAGTCCAACCCTGCTGGTCTTCATGTGGACCTCGCCTTCGCGAGGCTGAATCTGCCACTGGCCCAAGTGTTTGGAAGTCGTCACACGCCGCAGCCTGCCACGCCCGGCAAGCAGACGCTCGCCGCGAACCCTGCTAGGCATCGGACTTAGCTGGTGAAGTCGCCCAGTCCGAGACGGGGTTTGATCACCTCAAGGAATGCACGGGCCTGATCCTCTGTCATGCCGCGCTCGACCACCACCAAGTCAAGCGCACCGGAGTCGTCGTCCTCCTTGAGCGCCGCCAACACCCTCGGCGAAATCTCCAGTAGTGGGTTTCGCTCGTAGTTGATGCCTAGGTGCTCCATCACGCGTCGGAGGTTGTGACCAACGTCGGCGATCTCTTCGCGGAGCCGTTGAACTTCCCCACCACGACCTTGGTCAAACATGTCCGCGAAACCCATGCAGCCACCGTATCCGCCGGGGCGGCTGCCGTGGAGCGTCACCCAAATGCCAAGGCACCCGACAGTCGCGTGATCGAGCGGCCGACAAGAAGGGGGAGAGCCGATCCGACCAGGACCGATCCGACCCGCGAGGACACCACATGCGAACCGCACCGGGCACGGCGATGCTTCGTGTCGCGTTCGTGTGCGCAGTCGCGGCCGTTCTGGCAGTTCTCGGTACCAATACCGCTCACGCCCAGAGTCCAGATCCGACAGCTCTGTCGATCGAGGCCTATGTGAACGGCATCGCGTTTGATGGCGGTGACTTCTACATCACCAATTCCGGCAAAGACGGTGTCAAGGTCTACGACGGAGTCGACACGGTGCCAACCCGGCTGCTGTCCGGCGTCACCCTACCCTGGGGTCTCGCTTTTGGGGCAGACGGCAACCTGTATGTCACGTCAAAAGGCACCAACCCGAACGACCCGAACCCCGACGAGGTTCGAGTCTTCGTTGGCAGCAACAACACGCCCACCCCATCGCTAACGCTGACCGGCCTCAACGACCCGCAGGGCATCGCGGTGGACTCTGCCAACCGCGTGTACGTCGCGAACCTCGCGGCCGGGACGGTGAGCATCTTCGACGGATCAACGACGGCCTCGACGACCCTGACCGGCTTGTCCGAGCCAGCGTCGGTGGCCGTGAGCCCGGACGGGCGGGTCTTCGTCGGTACCCGCGAGGCCCAGAACTCCGTCAAGGTGTTCGATCCGGGCGCCGACCATGTGTTCGACTCCCCCGCGGAGACAGACACTCCGTCGGCCGTGATCGATGGGCTGTCGTCGGTCAACGCGCTGGCGTTCGACTCTGACGGCACCATGTACGCAGCCAACGGCAGGACTGTGGCCGTGTTCAGGTCCGGCTTCGTCGCCGGGCAAGACGGTCCGCTGGCGGGTCGGACGCTGACAGGCATCTTTGAACCGTACGGAATCGCCGTCACGGCAGAGCACAAGATCTACGTCGCTGACCGTGGTGATCCGACCGGAGACCAAACGTTCTCGCTGGTGCGGACCTACACCCCGGGGCCAGCATTCATCTCCGACGTGACCCCCGTGAAATTCCCGGACACCCCGGTGGGCCAGAGCGCCCCGATCGAAGACGTCAATGTGTCCAACGACGGCACCGAAGCGATGACCATCGCCGATGGGGGCGTCACCCTCGCCACCGGCAACACCGAGAGTTTCAACATCGAGACCGACGGGTGTTCCGGAGCCGTCCTCGAACCCGGCGATAGCTGTCTGATGCGGGTCGGCTTCTCGCCACAAAACCCTGGTGATTTGACCACCGATCTGCACTTCGTCGACGACGCGATCAGCAATCCGCACTCGATCCCGCTGCGAGGAAAGGGCACCGAGGCGGACCTGAGCATCGCTCCGTCCACGATCGATTTCGGCGGCATCACCACTGGAGCGCACCAGGAACAGGACTTCACGTTGCGCAGCAGCGGCAACATTCCCCTGACTTTCGGCGGCACAAAGTTCACCATGAGCGGAGCGAACGCCAACCAGTTCCAGATCGTGAATGACGCGTGCCCGGCCACGCTGCCGGTCAACGACACCTGCACCCTGTCTGTGAGCTTTGCTCCAACCGTGGTCGGCAACAAGGCTGCCAAGATCACGGTGGCCAGTGACGCTCCCGGGACCAAGGAGATGACGCTCGCCGGAATCGGCTCCACTGCTGGCCGGTCGGCCACGCCCACTCCGACCAGCCAGTCCTTCGGCGATGTCCTCGTCGGCCAGGAGTCTGTTCAGGAAGTGGTCACGTTCACAAACTGGGGAGCCAACTCAATTCCGTTGGGCACCGATCCCGTAGTGATCACTGGACCCTCGGCAAGTCGGTTCAGCCTGATTAGTACCACCTGCGAATCGGCGATCCACGTCACCGAAAGCTGCACCGCGACCGTCACCTTCAAGCCGGTGACGGCTGGAACTGTGTCCGCGAACCTGCGCGTGTTGGACTCGGTTGGCACGCCCATGACCTCAGTGCCGTTGAGTGGGAGGGGCACACAGCCGAACATCGCCATTGCGCCGACGAACAAAGCCTTCGGCGTCACCGGCACCGATCATGCGTCGAAGGCGCAGTCATTCGCGGTCACGAACACGGGAACCGCCGTCCTCACGATGGGCGCCTTGACGGTTGAAGGAACCAATGGCGACCAGTTCAGCGTCGACAGTGACAACTGTTCCCACCAGCAACTTTCCCCTGGTGGCGAGTGTGCGATCTCGGTGACCTTCCGACCCACCAGCAACGGCGCCAAGTCCGCGGCCCTGACCCTGGTGAGCGATGCCCCGTGGACTCCCGCCGTGAATCTCACCGGTACGGCCGTGGACCCCGCACCCCACCTGGTTGCACCACCTGGCAAGGCCTTCGGGACCGTCGCCGTCAGCACTGCCTCAACGCCGCACGACTTTGTGATTACCAACGATGGCACCGCGGATCTGACGTTCGGCGCGAGCGCGGTCACTGCAACCGGATCCGATTCCGCACACTTCGCGATTACCGCGGATGGTTGTAGCAATACGTCGGTCGAGCCCGACAGTTCGTGCACGGTGACTGTCGAGTTCAGCCCGACCAGCCGCGGCGCCAAGGCCGCCACGATCAATGTCGTGAGCAACGACGCAGCCACTCCCAGCGACATCAGCGTGGCTGGCATCGGTGCGGTGGCACCGAGCGGGCCGCACTCGGTCAGTGCTTCCGGCGGCGCCAGGCAGGCGAGCCTCTCGTGGACGCTGCCGGACGACGGTGGCGAGGCAACCATCACCGGCTACGCGGTCGAGGTGTCGACCAACGCGTCGGGCCCATTCAGCGTTGCCGGTGGAACCTGTGCACCCGCGACAACAGCAACGAACACGGCGCGTGCGTGCGTCGCGACCGGTCTATCCGATGCGACGACGTATTACTTCCGAGTCGTGGCCACGAACCTTGCCGGCACTGGCCCAGCGACGACGAGCAACGGCGCCAAGACCTCGGTTGCCGTCGTCCGACAGGTTCCCAGCCGCTGCGGAGCCTTCCCTCGCAAGATCAAGCGAAAGGGCACGACGACGATCCTGCCGCGCACCTGCGTAACGAACGCGGGCCAGGCAATCCGCGTCTCGGCCAAGGTCTCCCGTGGCGGCAAGTTCAAGCTGCTGAAGAAGTCAGGCGGGCGGATCTACCTCAAGACGTTCAACAAGAAGCGAATGAAACTGACGCTCACATTCAGCGCCGGAGCCCGCACGACTGCTAACGCCGCGTACCTCGCGTACTCCGCAGGCAAGACCTACAAACCGTAGCTACGACCAGCTGGCGCATAGCGACACAGCAAAGCGGGGCCGCCCGAAAGGGACGACCCCGCTTTGCGTTCGTGCGTTACGTACTGTGGTGCAGCGCGCGCACGGTGTGGCTGGACTAGAAGTCCATACCGCCCATGCCGCCCATGCCACCGTCGCCACCAGGCATTGCTGCGGCAGCCTTCTCCGGCTTGTCGGCAATAACGGCCTCGGTGGTGAGGAACAGTGCGGCGATCGATGCTGCGTTCTGCAGCGCCGAACGCGTCACCTTGGCAGGGTCGATCACACCAGCGGCGATCAGGTCGACGTACTCACCTGTCTGCGCGTTGAGGCCGTGGCCCGGTGGCAGGTTGCGAACCTTCTCGGCCACAACTCCACCCTCAAGTCCGGCATTCACGGCGATCTGCTTCAGCGGTGCCTCGATCGCGACCTTGACGATGTTCGCGCCGATGGCCTGCTCACCTTCGAGTTCGAGCTTCTCGAACGCTGCCTGACCTGCCTGGATCAAGGCCACGCCGCCACCGGCGACGATGCCCTCTTCCACGGCGGCCTTGGCGTTGCGCACTGCATCTTCGATGCGGTGCTTGCGCTCCTTCAGCTCAACCTCGGTGGCTGCGCCAGCCT
>JAGNDY010000067.1 GCA_018003655.1 Candidatus Nanopelagicales bacterium | reverse complement strand
TCGGTCAAGGGCAAGGTGCACAGGTCCGTGCTCGTGCGCGTCAACAACATCTGCACGCTGGTTGAGCGGGCATTGCCACGGGCCAACGAACTCGGTCCTGGCAGCGCGGAAATGCACGTGCTGTCGAAGATGACAACCGACTACCTACCCAGTGCGCTGGGGCCGTACCTGAAGATGCCGCGGCCCTATGCCGAACGCAATGCGCTAGCCGACGGCCGGACGGCGACGCAGGTGTTGTGTGCCCAGCTGGACGTCATGTACGCGCAGATGTGGCAGGTCAACAACGCGATCCTGCAGTCCGACGGCGACCGGCTGATCGCCAACGGCAGGTTCTTGGAGGACAAGTTCGGCCCATCCAGCTTCGACCTTCCCGGAGCACGGCCCACGGCTTCCGGAGCGCAGGCTCCCACAAATCCGCCCGGCGAGGCCCTGAAGTCGAACTTGCAGCTCGCCAGTGAGTTGATCTCGATCACCGCCCAGCATGCCTATGAGCGCTACCGGAATCGCAAGCGGAGCTGACCGCCGCGAACTCGCACGTTCGGATTCACGCGCGCTGCACGAGGCGCTCTTGGGCGAGGGATAACATGGGTGGACCGCCCAAACCGATGCATCGGAGATCCCGTGGCCCGCGTTGTTGTCGACGTAATGTTGAAGCCTGAAATCCTCGACCCGCAGGGCCGCGCAGTCAAAGGCGCGCTGACGCGCTTGGGCCTGCCCGGCGTTGCCGATGTGCGCCAAGGTAAGCAGTTCATCATTGACCTCGACGGCGAACTCGATGAGACGGTGCTCGCTCAACTCCACGAGCTCGCTGCGGATTTGCTGAGTAATCCGGTGATCGAGGACTACGAGATGTCAGTGGACGTAACCGGCGGCGAGGACGAGCATGCCGAGCACACCGGCACTGCCGTTGGCGCCAGTTCCGATGCAATCGTCCAATGAGCGCACGGATTGGCGTTGTCACCTTCCCCGGGACCCTCGACGATGTCGACGCCTCCCGCGCAGTGCGTCTCGCCGGCGCCGAGCCGGTTGAACTCTGGCACGGCGATCACGACCTCAAGTCAGTCGAGGCAGTGATCCTGCCCGGCGGTTTCTCCTACGGCGATTACCTGCGCTGCGGTGCCATCTCGCGGTTCTCACCGGTGATGACCGAGGTCGTTGCTGCGGCCGGGCGCGGTATGCCGGTGTTGGGGATTTGCAACGGTTTCCAGGTGCTGTGCGAGTCGCACCTGCTGCCGGGGGCCCTGACGCGCAACGAGTCGCTGCACTTCGTCTGCCGCGACCAGCGTTTGCGGGTCGAGAACACCGGCACTGCCTGGACAAACGCCTACGAGCAAGGCCAGGAGATCGTCGTCCCGCTCAAGAACGGAGAGGGCCGGTACGTCGCTGACGAGGCCACTCTGGACGAGTTGGAAGCATCCGGCCGGGTGGTTTTCCGCTACGTCGACGTCAATCCCAACGGATCGCGCCGCGACATCGCTGGCATCTGCAACGCCACCGGCAATGTCGTTGGGCTCATGCCTCATCCGGAGCATGCGGTGGAGGAACTCACCGGACCGGGGACGGATGGTCTGCCAATGATCGCCTCAGTCATCGCCGCCCTGACTGCCGACGGAGTGCTCGCATGATCGACACAGTTGGGCACGCTGCCCAGGATCCAGAGCACGAGCAGCCATTCGCCGCACTCGGCCTCAAGCACGACGAGTACGAGGAGATCCGCAAGATTCTGGGACGTCGTCCCACCAGTTCGGAACTCGCCATGTATTCGGTCATGTGGTCCGAGCACTGCTCGTACAAGTCGAGCAAGGTCCATCTGCGCCAGTTCGGCGAGAAGGCCCCGCCGAGTGAGGCAATGATGGTGGGCATCGGCGAGAACGCCGGCGTGGTGGACATCGGCCAGGGTTGGGCAGTCACCTTCAAGATCGAGAGTCACAACCACCCGTCGTACGTCGAGCCGTATCAAGGTGCCGCTACCGGCGTCGGCGGCATTGTCCGCGACATCATCTCAATGGGCGCCCGTCCGTTGGCGGTGATGGATCCGCTGCGATTCGGCCCGAGCGATGCGCCCGACACGGCTCGGGTGTTGCCCGGAGTGGTGGCGGGGATCGGTGGCTACGGCAACTGCCTGGGCCTGCCCAACATCGGCGGTGAGATCGTCTTCGACCCGACGTACCTGGGCAACCCGTTGGTCAACGCTCTGTGCGTCGGCGCGATGCGGCACGAGGATGTCCACCTCGCGAATGCCCGCGGGATCGGAAACCAGATCATTCTCTACGGCGCCCGGACTGGTGGCGACGGCATCGGCGGAGTCAGCGTGCTCGCGTCGGAGACCTTCGATGAGGGTGGCCCCACCAAGCGGCCCAGCGTTCAGGTCGGCGATCCATTCATGGAGAAACTCCTGATCGAATGCACCCTTGAGGTCTTGCACGCTGGCCTGGTAGAAGGCATCCAGGATCTTGGCGGTGCTGGAATCTCCTGTGCTACCAGCGAATTGGCCAGCAACGGCGACGGAGGCATGCACGTCGTGCTCGACCGAGTGCCGCTGCGCGACTCCACGTTGACACCGGAAGAAATCCTGATGAGCGAGTCGCAGGAACGCATGTGCGCGGTGGTCACGCCCGAGAACGTCGATGCGTTCATGGCCATCTGCCAGAAGTGGGACGTCGAGGCCGTTGTCATCGGTGAGGTCACCGAGACCGGGCGACTGACCGTGCAGTGGCGTGGCGAAGAAATCCTCAACGTGCCCCCGCGCAGCGTCGCCCACGATGGTCCGGTCTACCACCGCCCGTTCGCACGACCTGACTGGCAGGACGCGTTGCAGGCAGACTCGGCGATCGGCTTGGCCCGTCCGAGTTCCGGCGCGCAACTGCGGGAGACGGTGCTGTTGCTGACAGCATCGCCGAACCTCGCGGACAAGTCCTTCGTGACCGACCAATACGACCGATACGTCCAGGGCAACACCGTGCTCGCGCAGCCCGAGAACGCCGGTGTCGTACGCATCGACGCTGAGTCCGGACTCGGGGTTGCATTGGCCACTGACTGCAACGGACGGTTCGCCCAACTCGACCCCTACCAGGGTGCCCAGTTGGCTTTGGCCGAGGCGTACCGCAACGTATCGGCGACCGGTGCCGTTCCGCTGGCCGTGACAGATTGCCTCAACTTCGGTTCGCCGGAAGATCCCGCCGTCATGTGGCAGTTCGAACGAGCCGTTACGGGCCTCGCCGACGGATGCCTGCAGCTCGGCGTTCCGGTGACAGGCGGCAACGTGAGCTTCTACAACCAGACTGGCGACACCGCGATCCTGCCGACTCCGGTGGTGGGCGTCCTTGGCGTTCTGGACGATGTGGATCGCCGTACCCCGATGAGTTGGGGTCCCGATGGCGAACTCATCTACCTGCTCGGCACCACCCGCGACGAACTCGACGGCTCCGCCTGGGCGCAGGTCATCCACGACCACCTTGGTGGCATGCCACCGCTGGTCGACCTTGAGGCCGAGCGCCAACTGAGCCAGATCCTGGTCGCGGGATCGCGCGACGGGATGCTCACGGCCGCGCACGACCTGGCCGACGGCGGGGTCGCCACGGCGCTGGTGGAGATGGCGATTCGGTCCGGGGTAGGTGCCCGCACCTGGGTTCCCGACGACCTCGACCCATTTGTATTCCTGTTCTCCGAATCAGCGGCTCGCGCGATCGTGGTGGTTCCGCGGACGGAGGAGCTGCGCTTCACCGAGATGTGCTCCGCGCGGAACTTCCCGTGCACCCGCATCGGCGTCGTCGACTCTGGCTTAGCCCAGGATGGCGGTGATCCCGGCGCGGCCGATGGCGAGGCGCGGGACAGTGGCGATGCGCGGGATGGCGGCGAGGCGCAGGACGGTGGTCACGAAGCTGGTACCCAGTTGCTCGAGGTCGGGGACTTGTTCACCCTCACCCTCGACGAGCTGCGCGCCGCCCACACGGCAACCTTCCCCGCCCTTTTCGGATAACCCCCCGCCCGTGCACATGCTCGCCCCCGCCACTCCGCCAACCCAGGAAGTTACCCAGTGGTATGGCTGTTTCCCGGGCGGTTTTGCAGCCATACCACTGGGTAACTTTTGGCCCCGGTCATGACGGGGGCCAAAACGCGGGCCGTGGCGGCGTGCCTGACGGCCTATGACGCGCAGGAGCAGCCCGAGCGCGCGACCGAGCGACAGGCGGTCAAAGACGTGCTCGCGCGCCTCACGGAGGTGGCCCCGGGCAACAGCGTCGAGGTGCGGATCCCGCCGTACGCGGCGGTGCAGGCAGTCGCGGGTATTCGCCATCGCCGGGGAACCCCGCCCGCATCGGTGGAATGCGACGCGCGAACGTGGCTGGAGGTCGCGACGGGGCGTCTGACCTGGGCCGATGCCGTCGCCGCTGGCCGGATCTTCGCGAGCGGCGAGAGAAGTGACCTCGCGGCTTTGATGCCACTGGTGTGAAGTGCGACCGAACCCGCTTACACTCGTAGAGTGATGCGTGGCGACGGTCGGCTATCGCACGACCTGCTTCCCGGTGAAAAGGGCCCTCAAGACGCCTGTGGTGTGTTCGGCGTCTGGGCGCCTGGTGAGGCCGTCGCAAAGCTCACCTACTTCGGCCTTTACGCGCTGCAGCATCGCGGCCAGGAATCTGCGGGCATCGCGGTCAGTGACGGCAATGAGGTCGTCGTCTACAAGGAGATGGGCCTGGTCTCACAGGTTTTCAACGAGGCGATCCTGGAGAGCCTGCGGGGATACCTAGCCGTTGGTCACTGCCGCTACTCGACGTCAGGAGCCAGTGTCTGGGAGAACGCTCAGCCGACCTTCCGGGCAACCGCGACTGGTCGAATTGCCCTGGGACACAACGGAAACCTCACCAACACCGCCGAACTCGGCGACGAGTTGCTGCGCCGCGCTGACCGTTCAGGCGAGCTTCCACTCGGTCAGCACGTCAACGCGACCAGTGATACCGACTTGATGACCGCGCTGCTCGCCTCGCACCCGAACCGCAGCCTGGAAGACGCCGCGATGATCGAGCTTCCGCACATGCGCGGCGCATTCTCATTGGTGTTCATGAACGACGAGACGCTCTACGGTGCCCGCGATCCGCAGGGGATCCGACCGTTGGTGCTCGGGCGCCTTGAGCGCGGGTGGGTCCTTGCCAGCGAGACAGCAGCGCTGGACATCGTTGGCGCTTCATATGTTCGAGACATCGAACCGGGTGAGCTCGTTGCCATCGATGAGCGCGGACTGCGCTCGCAGAAGTTCGCCAAGCCCGCGCCCAAACACTGCCTTTTTGAGTATGTCTACCTAGCCCGCCCCGACACGTCGCTGGACGGTCGCAGCGTGCACGCGACGCGCGTCGACGTTGGCCGGCGACTGGCCGAGGAGCACCCCGCGGACGCCGACTTGGTCATCCCCGTGCCCGAATCGGGGACTCCGGCCGCTGTCGGATATGCGCAGGCCTCCGGCATCCCGTTTGCCCAGGGTCTGGTCAAGAACGCCTACGTGGGCCGAACCTTCATCTCGCCGTCACAGACTCTGCGGCAGCTTGGCATTCGACTCAAGCTCAACCCTCTGCGCGACGTTATCGCTGGCAAACGCCTCGTGGTGGTCGACGATTCAATCGTGCGCGGCAATACCCAGCGCGCCATCATTCGGATGCTGCGGGAGGCTGGAGCTCGCGAGGTGCATGTGCGCATTTCCTCGCCGCCGGTCAAGTGGCCGTGCTTCTACGGCATCGACTTCGCGACCCGCGCCGAGCTCATCGCCAACGGACTGACCGATGACGAGATCCGCACCTCCATCGGTGCCGACTCACTCGGCTACATCAGCTTGGAGCGACTGATCGAGTCGACGGAGGTCCCCAAGGACGACCTGTGCCGGGCGTGCTTCGACGGCGTCTACCCCGTACCGCTCCCAGAGCCGAAGGTCATCGGCCACGACACCCTTGAGCCGGTGGATGTGGTGTCGCCGAACGGACACGGCCCGGGTCTCGCGGCAGTCAGGCAGGGAGGCGGCGCGGCTGACGCGCTGAGCCATCCGTGACCCGACCCCCCAACCCCGAACCGGCGAGCACCTACGCCGCCGCTGGAGTGGACGTCGAGGCTGGCGAGCGCGCGGTCGAGTTGATGAAGGCCGCTGTCGCTGGCGCAACGCGTCCCGAGGTTGTCGGGAGCCTTGGCGGGTTCGCGGGCCTGTTCGACGCCTCGGCGTTGAGCCGTTTCCGCCGACCGCTGCTTGCGACCTCAACTGACGGCGTCGGCACGAAGGTCGCGGTCGCTGCCGCGATGGATGTGCACAACACCATCGGTATCGACTTGGTTGCCATGGTCGTGGACGATCTGGTGGTTACCGGCGCCGAACCGTTGTTCATGACCGACTACATCGCTTGCGGCAGGGTCGTCCCCGAGCGCATCGCGGCGATCGTCACTGGCATCGCCGACGGCTGCCGAACGGCCGGTTGCGCCCTGCTCGGAGGGGAGACTGCCGAACACCCCGGCTTGCTCGACCCCGACGAGTACGACGTTGCCGGTGCTGGAACGGCGGTCGTTGAGGCCGATGACCTACTCGGGCCGCAACGTGTTCGCGCGGGTGACCGGGCGATCGCGATGCGGTCATCTGGACTGCATTCCAATGGCTACTCGTTGGCCCGGCACGTGCTGTTGAACTCAGCTGGCTGGGCGTTGGATCGCGACATGCCCGAGTTCGGCCGCACGCTCGGAGAGGAGCTGCTCGAGCCGACGCAGCTCTACACCCAGCAGTGCCTGGACCTGGCCCGCGCCGCGGACGTCGACGTGCACGCGTTCTCGCACGTGACCGGCGGGGGTTTGGCGGCGAATCTCGCCCGGGTACTGCCAGCGGATCTGCACTTGGACGTGGATCGATCGACGTGGTCCCCGCAGCCGGTATTCCACACGATCGGGTCACAAGGCGGCGTCGAGACGTTGGAGTTGGAACGAACCTTCAACATGGGCATCGGCATGGTGGCCTTCGTGGCGCCGGATTCAGCTGACGCCGCACTTGGGCGGCTGGCAGACCGTGGCATCAGCGCCTGGGTCTGTGGGGCCGTGCGGTCGCGGACCGACGCTGACCTCAGCGACGCCCCGGCCAAGGGCGGCGGCGGTGGCTCGGTCCATCTCAGCAGCTCGTACGCCTGACCCGCCCGAGGCGGGTCCTACGGCGGAAAGTTACCCAGTGGTATGGCTGCAAAACCACCCGGGAAACAGCCATACCACTGGGTAACTCCGGCAGGTAACGGCTCGGCGATCAGGTGGAGGTTGGGAGTCCGGCGGAGGAGCCGGGGGTTGCCGGAGGTGCCGGCAGCGGCTCAAGACCGGTGGGAACGGCTTCGGCGTCCCGGACGGTCTCTTCGTATGACTTCCCGGCCGCCGGAGACTCGGGGGTTCCGTTGTGGTTGCTCGTCGGCGGTGCCGGGATTCCCTCAAGCAACGCCTTGACCTCACTGGCCAGGTAGCGCCGATGTCCGCCCAGGGTCCGAACCGAGCTCAACTTTCCGGCTTTGGCCCATCGCGTCACCGTTTTGGGGTCGACTCGAAACATCGCAGCCACCTCAGCGGGGGTCAGCAGCGGCTCTGAGTCGTTCGTTGGGACGGTCATCAGTTCGAGTTTGGGGGTACGGACGGGGTTATTGCAACCGTTTGCGGCGATTTGATCCCCCAGCAGGGGCGACCTAGGGCTGCCAACATCGGACCAACGGGGTAGTCTGAGCAACGAACTGCTGGGAGTGTCAGCGTTACTCCTTGGCCGACAAGGCCAAGGGACCCTTGGATTTCATCCGAAACTGCTCAATGAGTAGGATTGCGGGAATTCTGGGACGCAACATTTCCTTCTTCGTGACAACGCCGATTCCGGGTTATCCGGGCGAGGGGGTCGAGCCATGGGGCGCGGCCGAGCTAAGGCCAAGCAAACTAAGGTCGCTCGCGAGCTGAAGTACAACGCTCCGCAGACTGACTTCGACGCATTGCGCGCCGAACTCACTGGGGACGCACATGATCGTGAGAGGAGTCGTCCGCCCACGCGTGACGACGATGACCCGCTGGCCAAATACGCCGACGACGACGACGACGAGTACGGCGGTCGCTGACCCGTACAGGCGTGTCGTCGGACGACGAATCGCCCAATTGCGACATGTCGGTCGAAGCAGGGCAAACAGCGGTCCAAAGCAGGCCCTCGTATCAGAGTGTGCTGGCTCACATCAGGGCCCCTGTGTGTGCCCGTGACAAGCCACACAGACCGCTCGATGGGCTACTCAAACGTGTTGCGGTGGGCTCTACTCGACCTTCGTGTCCAACTCTTCCGGCGCCACGGCGCCCAACGCGTCGACCGGTTCCCCTTCCAGCCGTAAGCGGTTAGTCGCGCTTGCCTCGGCAGCGTTGACAGTCCCGCTGCTGGCCACCTTGGTAGCCGCAACCCCTGCGTCTGCGGCGGGAAGCGGCCCATCAACCCGCGCGTTCAGTTCCGCGATGCTGCGCACCGGATCGTTGCCAGCCAAGTCTTGGCTCGGTGGGAAGGGTGTGCGTGTGATTCGGTCGCGTCAGTGCGGCGAGCTCGCGGTTCGGCTGTATTCGAAGAAGGGCTGGGGCGCGGTTCGCTCCTCGCGCACCGGCGGTTCCGAATCGATTCCAGAAGGCAGCCCTTCGCTGCGGTTCCATCGCAACGGTCGCGGCTACCTCCCCGTGCCGGGCGACATTGTGGTCGAGAAGGGCGGCAACCGACGCTACGGCCACGTCGCGGTCGTCGATCGAGTGGTTGGCAAGCGCATCATCACCGTCGAGCAGAACGCCAATCCGTCGGGTTGGCACGTTTACCGCTTCCGCGGCAAGACTGCGGTCGGCGCCTACAACGGTCGCTTCGTGCGTGGATTCGTCCACAGCCCCAAGAACCACCTACAGAACCCGTAGCCGCAAATCGTCACGCCCGGGCTATCACCAGCGACGTTCCCGCAGCGAGCGCGAGGCCCAGTACCGCACCCAACAGCACGTCGCTGGGGTAATGCACGCCCGTATGAATGCGCGAGTAGCCGACCACAACGGCAACCACTGCCGGCACCACGGCCACGCGCGGCAGCACGCTGCTGACCCCGACCGTGAATGCACACGCAGCGGCGGTATGGCCGGACGGGAACGAGTGCGACTCCGGCATCGACACGTGATGGACCGTTCCCGCCACGTGGTCGCGATGGGTCGCAAGCCGGTTCGGCCGGGCCCGCCGTGCCAGCGGCTTGACGACCAGGTTGGCGGTCGCGGAAGTCACCGCGACCGACGCCATCCCGACCAGTGCGGCACGACGCCCACGCCTGCCACCGCCGGCAGCCAGGGCAAGCGCCATCGCAAGAGAGATCTTGGAGTTGTCGGCGGTATTGGTCAGTCGGCTGACGGCAATGTCAAAGCGCGTGCTGGTGTCCCCTGACAACCAGGTGTAGACGGTGCGATCGACCCGACCCAGCGTGTCCCAGAGTCGAGACCCCGAGTTGGTGGCCCGACCGGGCAATTGCGGAGCTTGCCGCTCAGTTGAACCACCGACACTGGGAACTCGCGGACTCGGGGCCATAGGCTCGATCGTATGAGTAGCCGCCGCGGCCTTGCACTGCTGACCTTGCTGTTGCTTGCGGTCGGCTGCGGATGGGTGCTGGTGGTGATGTTCCACTCGTTCCCACACGGGCTTATCTCGATTCTGCTCATCGCGCTGGCGTTGGCGGCCTGCTGGGAGGCGATCCGGCGGCGCGCAGTGAGCCGGGCGCTGTTACTGGTGATTGGCGCTGGGCTGCTGGTCGGGGCCCTTGTCGACATCATCGTCGGGAACCTCGTGCTGGACGTGCTCTTCCTCGCCCTGTTGACCACCGGCGCCGTGCTACTGGCCAAGCGGGTGTTCCATCTGCGGATCAGACTGCCTGCGGCCCCGGCGCCATCTCGTGCTGTCGTGTTTTGGAATCCACACTCCGGTGGCGGGAAAGCCGCAGCTGCCGACCTAGCCGACGAGGCACGCTCGCGCGGGATCGAACCCGTGGAGCTCCAGCAGGGTGACGACCTGGAACACCTTGTTCGCGATGCCATCGAGCGGGGAGCGGACGCCCTGGCCGCAGCCGGGGGAGACGGCACGCAGGCGATCGTTGCTGGCGTTGCCGCCGAACATGACCTTCCGTTCGCGTGCATTCCCGCTGG
>JAGNDY010000066.1 GCA_018003655.1 Candidatus Nanopelagicales bacterium | reverse complement strand
CTCGCCAGCGCCTTGTCGATTGCCGTTGCGAGGGCCGGTTTGGGCTGGGCACCGATGACGCGATCGACGACCTTCCCGTGATCCAGAATCACCAGCGTTGGGATGCTGCGCGCGTCGTACTTGGCGGCCGTTCCCGGCGAATCGTCGACGTTGACCTTCACGACCTTCAGTCGGCCCGCGTATTCGGTGGAAAGCTGCTCAAGGACCGGTGCGACCATGCGGCAGGGTCCGCACCAGGGTGCCCACAAATCGAGGATCACCAACTGGGACGCATCGAGCGCACCGGCAATTGTGGAGTCGTCAGCCGGGACCAACCACGGAATGTCTGCCTTGCATTTTGCGCACCTGGGCTTGCCCTTGGACGCGACTGGTGTGCGGTTCTTGGTTCCACAGGACGGACATACCGCAATTCCGGAATCGGCCATGCCGTCAATTATGCCGGAGGCGCCTCGCCCCACATCGCACGTCCTGACCTGCTGCGCTGAGGCTGCGATGCCAGGTGATCGCAGTAGGCGTTGAAAGCGTCGAGGTATAGCCTGCTGAGGCTGCCACGCTCGAACCCATACCGAAAGGTGGATGCGTGAAGATCGGACTCGCACTCGGCGGTGGCGGGATCACTGGCGGTGCTTTCCACGCCGGGGTCATCAGCGCGCTGTACTCAGTCGGCGGGTGGGACGCTCGGACGGCTGAGGTCATCATCGGTACCTCGGCCGGGTCGATCACCGCGACATCGCTTCGAGTGGGTCTGCCACCCGGCGACTTCCTCAAGCGCCAAACAGGCGAGGCGATGTCGCCGGAGGGAACGACGATCATCGCCCGAGTCGGCACCCCAAATCGCAGTTTTCAGGCAACGTCCGAGCGCAGCCTGCGGCCAGCAAATCCGGATCTGCTCAAGGCTTTCGCCCGCTCCCCGGGTTCTGCTCATCTGGGCAAGATCGCCGCCGCTGCCCTCCCCGAGGGCACAATTCCCACGGACACCATCGAGCACAACATGAACGCGTTGTGCCAAAACGACTGGCCACAGCCGCACCCGTGGATCACCGCACTGCGCCTGTCGGACGGCGAGCGAGTGATCTTCGGCCAGCCGGGGTCCGAGCCGCTTCCGTCCATCGGTTCGGCGGTTGCGGCCTCCTGCGCAATCCCCGGTTACTTCGCGCCGGTGAAGATCGACGGCGACCGCTACGTCGACGGCGGTATGACCTCGGCCTGCAATGCCGACGCGCTCGTCGGCCAAGGCCTCGACGCGGTGATTATCAGCGCACCCATGGCGGTTCATTCCGGGCTCCGGTTCGCGGTCGACATGCCCTGGCGGCGGGTGATCCGTCGGCAGGTCGATCGCGAGGCTGCGGCCCTGCGAGCAGACGGAGTGGATGTCTTCCTGTTCGCACCTAACCAGCGAGACATTGAGGCAATGGGCAGTAACCCGATGGCTACCGGTCGGGAGTCGAGTGTCGCGCGAACCGCCTACCAAAGCACCACTCAACGCATAGCGGAAACCGGCCGGCTGATGTCGCTGCTCGCGGGCGACTCACCCCGGTGACCGTTTCGCTACCCGACGAGCCGTAGCAGTCGATTCATTGCGCCAGTGATTCGCTCGACGTAGCCAAGGGCGACCGTCTCCCCAAGCGTCTGCTGGAAGACCAGCCGGTTGAGGGTTTGGTAGAACACCTCGCCGCGGAATGCCTCCCACCAATCGGTTTCACTGAGGTCGACGTCCGGGCGGTTCGAGGCCACCAAACCAAACTGACGCGTCACCAAACCCCGCAGGTACTCGTCACTGTGCTCGGGCGCCGTCGTGAACATCATCATCTCCACCAGGTCACGCTGCGGAACACCCCACATCGCCAACTCCCAGTCGTAGATGACCGGGCGGCCGACCCGTCGAAAGCAGGCGTTGCGCGGGTTGAAATCGTTGTGAACCAGCGTGTGTGGATGGGTCTCGACCGGGCCGTACCAGTCGGCAGCGCTGGTGATGAGTTGTTCTCGTAGCCGCAATCCCTCCGCACTCAACAGGTCTGGGCGCCGCGCGTGGACGAACTCAACACCGGCGCGCCAGAAGTCAGCGTCGGCAACGACGTCGGCAGCCGTGAACGATTCCGGCAAGAAGTCCAAGCCAGACGGTCGAACCCCCGGCCGCAGGAAGCTGCCGTGGACCTGGCCGATCGCCGACAGTTGCAGTTCAACGTCATCATTGGTCCAACCCGTGACGTGAGCCCCGGTATCCATCAACCGCGGTTCGCGTATGAACTCCAACACGAGCACGGACAGATCGGTTGCCTCGTCGATGACTGAGCCGATATAGCGAGGCTGATAGCTGGCCAACGGTGGGACCTCGGGTTGCAGCCGATAGATGTTGATCTCCCGGTCGAGTACAGACGCCATCTCCCGCGCCGCGCGGAACCGCGAGTACGCAAGCGGCAACTCAATGCCGAGCTGCTCATAGACCCCAGGCATCAGTGTCTTCGAAATGCCGGCGTCGGACCGAATTTTGGCGATGACGTCGATCGTGCGGCCATCGGTCAGGCCGACCGTCAGCGGATGGGTACCACCGAGCTCGCCCGCGTACTTTTCCCGCAACCAGGGCGCCGCGAGCTCGTCGCTATTGCCTACGCGCGCAGCGACCGAGACCGCTGGCACGCCAGCACGATTCAGCAGCTCGAGGAGCTGCTCAGTTGCCACCGAGGTCCTGTGGTCAGGCTTTGTTGCGCCTGCTGCGAACGATCTGCGCGCCGAGCACAATCGCCAAGGCGACGAAGAACATGATCGATCCAATCACGTTCGCCTGCGCTGGAATTCCACGCTGGGCCGACGTGTACACGAACTTGGGGAACGTGTTGGTCTGACCGGAGTTGAAGTTCGTGATGATGAAGTCATCGAACGACAGCGAGAATGCCAGCAACGCGGCGGCCGCGATACCGGGTGCAACCAACGGGAAGGTGACCTTCCAGAAAGTCTGCCGCGCGTTGGCGTAAAGGTCCTCGGCTGCTTGTTCCAGCCGCGGATCAAGTCCCGCCACGCGAGCCTTCACCGTCACCACTACGAACGACACACAGAACATGATGTGCGCAATCACGATCGTCCAGTAGCCCAGTGGGAGGGCCATGTTCAAGAACAACGCCAGCAGCGAAGCACCCAAGACAACCTCAGGCGTGGCCATTGGCAGGAAGATCAACAGGTTGGTGCTTGATCGGCCGTGGAACCGGTGGCGGCTCAGCGCGAAGGCAACCATCGTGCCGAGAATGACGGCCACCAGGGTCGCGATGAAACCGATCGTCAACGAGTTCCGCAGTGACGTACAGACCTCCGGAGCGCCACAGGGATTCGCCCAGTTCTTGAGCGTGAAGCCCTTCCACACCAGGTTCGACTTACCCGCATCGTTGAACGAGAAGACGAACGTGTAGGCAACCGGCAACATCAGGTAGATGAACGCGAACACCGCGTAGATCCGCAGGGTGTTGCGGCCGAACCACCGCTTGATCTTGTAGCTCGTGGGCCGAGCTTCCGGAGTCGGCTTATTGGCCGGCGTCAGCGTTGCTACGGAGGTACTCATACCAAGTCCTCCGTTCCCACGCGGCGGATATAGACCAGAACCATGATCAGAATGATCGCCATCAGGACAAACGACAGCACTGCGGCCGTCGGATAGTCATTGGAAACAAGGAACGCGTAATCAATCTTGTTACCGACCATCGTCGTTTTTCGATTGCCGAGCAATTGCGCATTAACGAAGTCACCGGCCGCCGGGATGAACGTCAGCAGCGTTCCGGCGATGACGCCCGGCATTGATAGCGGCAGCGTCACCTTGCGGAACCCAGTGAACGGTCCCGCGTACAGATCGCTCGATGCCTCGACCAGGCGATTGTCCAACCGCTCCAGGCTGGCGTAGATCGGCAACGTCATGAACGGTAAGAAGTTGTAGACGATACCGGCGATAACCGCGCCTGCCGATGGATAGATCGACCCGTTGGCGCTCATCAGCCCAAGCGCGCGGAAGACGGCGGTGACAGGGCCGTCGTCGGACAGGATCTGGCGCCAGGCGACCGTCCGGAGGATGAAGGAGACGAAGAAAGGCGCAATGACGAGCACGAGCAGGAAGTTGCGGTACTTACCAGCCTTGAACGCCATGACATACGCCAGCGGGTAGGCGATCAACAGGGCGATGATCGTCGCGATGAGGGCATAGGCGAACGCACGAATCAGCGGTATGTAGAACGACGAGTTCGACAGAACATCCCAGTAGTTCGCAAAGCGCCAGGTCAGCTCATATTGGCCGATCTCGCCACCGGGAACCGGGGTCTGCAGCGAAGTGAAGAACAGGGAGACGATCGGGATGACGAAGAAGATTCCGAGCCAGATCATGCCGGGAGCGAGCAGCCAGTAGGGCACCCACTTCTTGCGCGTCAGGCCTTTGCCGGTCTGCCCGCCCTTGTGTTGTGGATCGTTCTCCTCGGTATCACCGATGGCGTGCGCGATGGCCATGGGTCAGCCCCCTACGTTCTGCAGTTCCGGCTCGGCCCCGACTTGCGCGGTCTGGTCACCTTCCAAGACGAAGGCGTGATCGCCGTTCCACGACAATCGGACCGAGGTGCCGCTGGGGATGACGCCCTGCGTCCCCCGGTTCTGCGCGAAGACGCTGATCTCCTCGCCACCAGGCGTGGCGACGAGGTACTGGGTCGACACCCCCGCGAACGAGGCATCCGTGACGTGCCCGTCAACACTGTTGCCGTCTGAGGCGGGGGCGTTGGCATCGTCAACGTAGGAGATGTTCAGCTTCTCCGGGCGAATACCGACAAGCACCTTGCGCCCGACCGTCAGATCAACACCGTCAGCGACGCGACTCTTGGGGACCGTGAACTTGCCATCCGGGTCCTCGAGCAGCAGTTCCTCGCTACCCGCGTCCTTGACGGTCGCCGGGAACAGATTCGACTGGCCCAGGAAGTTCGCGACGAACACCGTCTGGGGTGACTCGTAGAGCTCGATGGGGGCACCCATCTGCTCGATGACACCCTCGTTCATCACCGCGACGGTGTCGGCCATGATCATGGCCTCTTCCTGGTCGTGCGTGACGTGGACGAAGGTGAGGCCGACCTCGGTCTGAATTCGTTTGAGTTCCAACTGCATTTGGCGGCGAAGCTTGAGGTCAAGCGCACCGAGGGGTTCATCCAGCAGAAGCACTGACGGTCGGTTGACGATCGCCCGGGCCAGCGCGATGCGCTGCTGTTGGCCACCGGACAGTTGGCCGGGCTTTCGCTTGGCAACCTGTCCCAGCTCAACGAGATCGAGCGCATCAGTCACCTGCTGGTCGAGGTCCTTGACCCCACGCCGACGAAGACCGAACGCAACGTTCTCGAAAATGTCCAGGTGCGGGAACAGCGCGTAATTCTGGAACACTGTATTGACCGGACGTTGGTACGGCCGCGTCAACGTGATGTCCTCTTCGCCAATGTGGATGGACCCGGCGGTCGGCTCCTCCAAGCCGGCGATCATCCGCAGCGTCGTGGTCTTGCCGCAACCCGATGGTCCGAGCAGAGCGAAGAACGACCCCTGCGGAATCTGCAGCGTCACGTTGTCGACGGCTTTGAAGTCGCCGAACTCCTTGGTGATGTCTGCGAGCAAAACGTCGCCATCTGCCTGTGTCATGTCACTTTTCTTAGCCACCATCAACCACCAATCACGTCGCCGAATGCGGCGGTAAATTGAATTTCCTCGGCCGGTGTGAGTGGCCGGAAAACCTGGGTTTCGTTGAGCGTCTTGTCGCTGGGGAAAATCCATGGACTGGCCGCGAGCTCAGGATCGATCTTCTCCATGTATTTTTGCGCGCCTTGCACGGGGCAGATGTAGTTGACCCAGGCGGCCGTCTCTGCGGCGATATCGGGTTGATAGTAGAAATTCATCAACTTCTCAGCGTTCTCCTTGTGCTGGGAAGTTGCCGGGATCAGCAAGTTGTCACTCCACAGCGTTCCGCCGGACTCCGGAATGATGAACTCGTACTTGCCCGGGGTCTCGGCGTTGAGTTGGAAGATGTCACCGGACCACGCGATGGCTGCGTACGCCTGGCCACTGACCAGGTCCTCCTTGTACTCATTGCCTTTGACGCCCTTGATCTGGCCCGAATCGAGTTGTTCGGATAGGACATCGAGGGCCGCCTGGAACTGGTCGTCGGTGAACGGCCCGTCAATTGCAACGCCTTGGCTGAGCATGATCAGCCCGACGGTGTCGCGCATCTCCGCCAGAACGTCGACCTTGCCCTTGAGGTCAGGCGCCCACAGGTCGTCGAGGGTCTTGAGGCCCTTCGGGTACTTCTCCTTGTTCCAGGCGATGCCGGCGAAGCCGGACTGCCAGGTGAGCGAGAAGTTGCGGCCTGGATCGAAGCCGACGTTCTCCAGGTTCGGCAGAATGTTCTTCTTGTTGGGGATATTCGCTGCGTCGAGTCGTGCCGCATAACCCATCCGGATCCAGCGGCCGGCCATCCAGTCGGTCGGTGTGACTAGGTCATAGCCGATGTCAGACCCGTTGGCGAGTTGCCCCTGAACCTTGCCCCAGAACGTGTTGTTGTCGTCGATGTCCTCGCGGTACTTGACGTTGATGCCGCTCTCCTTCTCAAACTGCCTGAGAGTCGGATAGACCTTCTTCTCTTCGTCGTAGTCCAGGTAGAGCGTCCAGTTGGCCCATGTCAGCGTCTTGTTGGTGTCGGAGAGGTCGACTGGAGTGGCCACCGGGTTGTCGCGATTGTGTGGCGTCCCGCTGCTGCCGGAGATTCCGCAGGCTGCGAGGAAAGCTGCCGCACCGCCGGCCCCGAGCGTCTGCAAGAAGCCACGGCGACTCATTGCGGACCTCAGCGCGCGGACAACTTGCGGATCGAGGGGACTGGCCGAGTTCATACTGACTCCCGCCTTGGCGACGCGTGCGAAGTACCTGCCACTCGGTGAACCTACCGGTAATTGGTCCGCGCGACCATCCAAGTGGGGCGATCGATATTCGGTTTCTTTCTGATAGATCCCGGGGCCGACGACTTTGGCCACCGCGGCTCGTTGTTCAGCGGAACCCCCGCAGCGGAGCTAGAGCCCGGCGATTGCTTCGCGCAACGCCTGTTCGGCGCGGGCGAGTTGTTCTTTTGCCTGGCGGGCGGCAAAGCCGCTACGAGCGACTTGACCCTTCGCCTTGACCAGCGCGGCCTTGGCCGCCTCGTATTCCTCGCGAGTCAGCCTCGTCGTGCGATCTGCCACAAGGGCGGCCGTACCGAGTGCACGCGGATCGACGAATAGGCCCTCAGTCTGCTTAACCAGTTCCTCATCACCTGCCAGCATGTACGCCCGCCGAATGGTCAGGTCAACCTGGCGCTGGGCAGCCGTGACACCGATGCCTAAGGAGCCCCACTGCCGACGCACGACCCTGGCACTCCGTGCTGCCGCCCTGGCGGACTTCCGCGCAGCCACGACCTGGCCCCGCAACTCGGCGATACGTGTCTGTTGGGCTCTGCGCAAGGCCGCCGGATCAGGCAGTTGGTCGGCTGGCAGCGTTACTCCCGCGGCGCTGACCAGCGGACCATAGGCCGTGTGTTGGCCGTTGACCAGCACATGGATGTGGTTCATGTGGTTTTGCGTCCAGTCGCCGCGGTCTTCCATCAGACGAAACGCCTGCCCCGGATGCCAGATCTGTTGACGGAAGATGAAGTACACGACTCCCAGTTGCTGCCAGTTCGCCATCAGAAAGCCGGCAATGGTCGCTCCCTCCGAAACGCTCTGCTTGGTCCGACCGTCGTCGCGGAGCATGATGTCCAACGCTTGACCAGACGGATGATCGGGAATGGGATCCTCGCGCCAGCCATAAATGGCGCCCTCGGTGGAGTAGTAGGGGAATGCCTTCTCAATCAACCGCAATAGGGTCACCGCGTTGGGCTGGAGCCTTGCTTCGCTGTTGCGTGCGACGGGCAGATCAGCGAATGCGGTTCGTGACGCGGCCCGCGTGGGGGTAGTCGATTGGGGCTTTGGCTTTGCAGCCGAGACGACACCCGGTGAGGCAGCCGCGGCTGAGGCAACGACAGGTGAGATGGCGAGGCTTAGGGCGCCCACGGCCAACACTGCGACGAGGGGGCGAATTGCCGCGAAACGCGACGATCGCCAGTTACCGGACGCCGCCACTGTTGAACACCACCTCGTCGGTACGGGCTAAGTGAAACTGCCGAATCGTGGCTACAAGGCCCGCTGGCGAGAATTCGATTCACGAAGCAACCCCGAACTGAACAACGAGGCGCCCTTAGTGTTGGCAGGCTCGCGAGACCTTGTCAAACCGGCTTCCACAGCCGACGCACCGACCGGTCCACTCGAGGCGGGTGCCGCTGGCTCAGGCGCACAAATGCCGCAACGCTTGGCAATCGAGTTGCCTTGCGTTGCGGCATTGTGCGATCGGGCAATCGCGGCTTACTAGCCCTTGATCAAGCGCGCGGCACCGGCGTAGCGGGGACGCCAGTACGAATCATTGATTCCGCTGATCGAGACATCGCTGCGAGGGTTGTTCGCGCCGATCATCTTGCCGCGACCGATGTACATCGATACGTGCTGTGATCCGCCGGGACCCCACACAAGGAGGTCACCGGGCAATAGGTGGCGCTTGCTGACCTTTTGGGCACGCTTGACGCGCCACTGGGATCCGGAGTAGTGCGGCAGGTTGATGCCGGTCACATGCTTGTAGACCATCTTGGTGAAGCCCGAGCAGTCAAAGCGCCAGGCGGACGATGCGCCTGCGACGTACTGGCCGCGGTGGTGCAGACGGGTTTTGGCGAAGCGGACGAGCCGCTTGCGGGTGCTCAGGGCGCGCAAGTGCTTGGCGCGCGCCCGGGCGCGCTGTTTGGCTGCGCGTATTTGGGCCTTGGTCAATGTCGGCTTAGCAGGTGCTGCAGGTGCTGCAGGTGCGGCCGCTGGCACGACGGTTCGCGCAACAGGCGTCGAATCCGCTGCCGTTGCAGTCGACGTTGCTGCTGCGGCTGGCATCAGAAGTGCAGCACTGGTAGCTACCGCAACACCCATGCCAAGGCTCTTTTTAGACGTGCGCATACGAAGACAAACCTTCCTCAGTTCGCTTACCGAGTTAGCTGACGGGCTCAGGCGTGAGGTGCCTTACCGGCCGAAATTGGCCGGACTCGCCCCAGTGGTACTTAGTGGTTCCCCGGTTCTCCCGCGGCTGTCGGACAGGGAAAGTAGCCACATGCCAGCGGGTGATTGAGCGGTTGCCCGCGCGCCACGGTGGCGGCGCTCCCGACGAGCAACGAGATCGAACGTAACACCTTTGGAAGACCCCAAAAGTGCCGGTTTTCCACAGGAAACTACTGTCCGTGAGGCAAAATGTCCGTATTCATGGGGTTCCTCTAGGAATGCCGCTACTGCAAGTAATTGAGAGTTCAGCGATCTCGTGAGAGTGTTCACAAGATTTCTGACGACATGCCCGGACTCAGACCCTGTGGCGGAACCGCGTCAGCAAGTGACGTTCCCCGGCGGCATCTTGCCAGCGATCAGATAGGCATCGACCTTGTCGTCGACACACGCCGAACCTCGGCCATAGGCGGTGTGCCCATCGCCGTCGAAGGTGATCAGCGAGTTGCTATCCAGCTGCTTGGAGACCGCCACCGCCCACGGGTATGGCGTGGCTGGATCGTTCGTCGTGCCCACCAACAAGATGGGTGATGCGCCGGACGCTTTGACCTCGTGCGGGCCATCAGTTGCCGGTGCCGGCCAGTCATGGCAGGGGTAGTTGCCCCAAGCCAGATCCGCTCCAAATGTGGGTGCGGTCTTGAGCCACTGTGACGCGAGCTCAGCGGTGCGAGTCGCGTCAGCACGATCCGGCCGATCCAGGCAGTTGACCGCGTACAACGCATCGATCGAGTTGTCCAAGTACCGCCCGTCGGGGCCGCGGCTGACGAACGAATCGAGCATCTCCTCCAGCGGAGCGCCGTCGCCCTTGAACCCGGCATCGAGGCCGAACCGCAGCGCTGGCCAACCGGAGCCTTGGTCGTAGAGCGATCCGACGATGCCATTGACCGCCATCGGTCGGGTCAGGGGTCGACCGGGCTGGCCCTTGATCGGCTTGGTCGCGAGCTTGCTCAGCCAGTTGTTGATCTTGACTAGACCAGCTTTTGGGTCAGCCGGTAGGGGGCAGTCCGCGTGCTTGGGGCAGTTGGCGATGAACCGACTGAGCGCCAGCTGGAAACCTTCTGCCTGCCCCTTGGCCAACCCGTCGTTTGTCAGCGTCGGATCGATGACGCCATCGAGGACGAAGCGGCCGACCCGATCGGTGAACAGATCCGCGTACGTCAGTCCGAGGAACGTGCCGTACGACTTGCCCAGGTAGTTCAGCTTCGC
>JAGNDY010000065.1 GCA_018003655.1 Candidatus Nanopelagicales bacterium | reverse complement strand
GGGGGCTACGGTTGGGGGAGCAGGAACTGACCGGTCTGACTGGAGTGTGTTTCATGTCCGAGAGCAATGCCGCACCGAAATACGTCTATTCGTTCTCCGAAGGCAGCCGAGAGATGGCCGATGAGCTCGGGGGTAAAGGCGCGAACCTCGCCGAGATGACGCGGATGGGCCTGCCGGTACCTCCCGGTTTCACCATCAGCACCGCAGCTTGTCGCGACTACCTTGACCGAGGCGATACCCCGCCGGGACTGCTCGACCAGTTGTTTGCCGCCTTGGACGGTCTTGAGCAAACTCGTGGGAAGTTGCTCGGGGACGCGGACGACCCGCTACTCGTGTCAGTGCGTTCTGGTGGGCGCTTCTCGATGCCCGGGATGATGGAGACGGTGCTCGACATCGGACTCAATGACCGCAGCGTGAACGGTTTGGCGAAGGTTGCTGACGACCCGCACTTCGCCTGGGACTCCTACCGCCGGTTGATCCAGATGTTCGGCAAGACGGTGCTGGAGATCGAGGGTGATCGCTTCGAGACTGCGCTCCAGCAGGTGATGACAAAGTCCGAAGTCGCGGCTGATACCGAGCTGCAGGTCGCGGACCTGCAGGAGTTGGTGGAGGACTACAAGCAGATCGTGCGCGAATGCACCGGCGATGATTTCCCGCAGAACGCCCGGCGCCAACTTGAGCTCGCAGTGCTCGCTGTCTTCCGATCGTGGAACACCGAGCGGGCGGTTCTCTACCGTCGGCAGGAGCGAATCCCGGGCTGGCTCGGCACGGCCGTCAACGTTCAGGTGATGGCGTTCGGCAACGTGGGTCACGGTTCCGGAACTGGTGTCGCATTCACCCGTGACCCAGGCAGCGGCGCGCGCGGGGTCTACGGCGACTACCTGCACGATGCCCAGGGCGAGGATGTTGTTGCTGGCATCCGCAACACACTCCCGCTTGCTGCACTCGGGGACAGCGATCCCACGTCGTACAAGCAGTTGCTCGACATCATGGATCAGCTCGAACAGCACTACCGTGACCTGTGCGACATCGAGTTCACCGTCGAACAGGGCAAGTTGTGGATGCTGCAGACCCGCGTTGGCAAGCGCACCGCAGGCGCAGCGTTCCGGATAGCCATTCAACTGGTGGACGAGGGCGTCATCACCATGGACGAGGCGGTCCAACGGGTCGACGGTCACCAGCTCGCCAGGCTGATGTTCCCGAACTTCGATACCAGCGCCCAGGCGAATCGGATCGCTCAAGGGATGAACGCATCACCGGGCGCGGCTGTCGGTGAAGTCGTGTTCGACTCGCGTGCGGCCGTCGACCGGGCGGCGGCGGGAGCGTCGGTGATCCTGGTTCGTCGCGAGACCAACCCGGACGACCTTGAGGGGATGATGGCTGCGGCCGGAGTCCTGACCAGTCGCGGCGGCAAGACCTCCCACGCCGCAGTCGTCGCACGCGGGATGGGCAAGACCGCAGTCTGTGGCGCTGACTCGCTCAACGTGGACACCATTGCCAGAAAGATCATCGCCGCCGATGGGGTAGTCATCAACGAGGGCGACGTCATCTCGATCGACGGCACGTCCGGCGAGGTCTTCCTCGGCGAAGTTCCCGTGATGCCGAGCCCGGTCGCTCGTTACTTCGAGGATGGCCTGGAGGCCGCGCTCGAGGTAGCCGACGAGGAGATGGCCGAGCTTGTCCGTGCGGTGGATCGGATCATGGTGCATGCCGACGAGACCCGGCGACTGCGCGTCCGCGCGAACGCGGACACCCCGGAAGACGCCGAACGCGCACGCAAGATGGGGGCCGAGGGCATCGGCCTGCTGCGTACTGAACACATGTTCCTGGGCGAACGCAAAGCGTTGGTCGAGCGGTTGATTCTGGCCGACGAGGAGACTGAGCGCAAAGCGGCACTGGAAGCGCTGCTCCCGCTGCAGCGCAAAGACTTCATCCGGATTCTGGAGCGGATGGACGGCGTTCCCGTGACCATCCGACTGATCGATCCGCCCCTGCACGAGTTCCTGCCCGATCGCACCGAGCTTGCCGTTCGGGTGGCCCGAGCAGAGGAGCGTGGTGAGCCCATCGAGGCTGACCTGCGCCTGCTCCAGGCGGTCAACCGGCTCAATGAGTCCAACCCCATGTTGGGTCTGCGCGGGGTCCGCCTCGGGCTGGTGCTACCGGGGCTGTTTGCGCTGCAGGTGCGAGCGATCGCGGAGGCAGCGTGTTTCCGTCAGCGCATGGGTGGCGATCCGCGGGCAGAGATCATGATCCCGCTGGTCGGTTCGATCCAGGAGCTGGAGCTGGTCATCGACGAGGCCGCCGGGGTGCTGGCGTCGGTCGCCGAGGCGCACGGTTGCACGTTGCGGTTCCCCATCGGCACGATGATCGAGCTCCCGCGCGCGGCACTGACTGCCGGTCAGATTGCCGAGGCTGCCGAGTTCTTCAGCTTCGGTACCAACGACCTGACGCAGACCACGTGGGGGTTCAGTCGTGACGACGTCGAGGCCGCGTTCTTCTCCGCGTACTTGGAGAAGGGTGTCTTTGGCGTCTCGCCCTTTGAGTCAATCGATCGCGAGGGCGTGGGTGCGTTGATCAAACTCGCGGTCGCGGCCGGTCGCAAGACGCGACCCGATCTGGCCTGTGGCGTCTGTGGCGAACACGGCGGCGATCCCGAGTCGGTGCACTTCTTCGATGAGGTTGGACTGGACTACGTGTCCTGCTCACCGTTCCGCGTGCCGGTCGCTCGCCTCGAAGCGGCCCGCTCAGCACTCGGTGCGGGAGCGTCTGACACCCGCTAACCCGGAAGTTACCCGGCGGTATGGTCGTTTCCCGGCCGGTTTTGCAGCCATACCACTGGGTAACTTTCCGGTCTGCATGGCGGGGCAGGGCCGGGGTCGGTGTCAGATCGAGAAGTCCTCGCTGTCCCACACGCCGACCTCGTAGGTCTTCGGCTCGCGGCCCTCGAGGGCCGCGAGGTCTTTGGGTGCTGCCTGGCCGTTGCGCTCCAGTTCATCGACACGCGCGATCAACGCCTGCAAAGCGGTTCCGACCGGGTCTGACGCCGAATGATCAGTGCTTGGCTTGTCGGTCACGGCGATCTTGTCTGCCGCTGCAATCCGGTGGCCGCGGCTGGCGATGACTTGACCAGGAACGCCGACCACAACCGACTCAGGTGGCACTGATCGCAACAACACCGCATTGGCACCGATGCGACTTCCGTTGCCGACCCCGATTGGGCCCAGAACCTTGGCTCCGGTGCCGATGGTGACACCATCGCCGACCGTTGGGTGTCGTTTCTCCGCGACCGTCGACATGCCACCGAGGGTGACACCGTGGAACAACGTGACGTCGTCGCCGACAACGGCCGTCTCGCCAATGACTACCCCGGCGCCGTGATCGATGAACAGTCGATCGCCGATCTCCGCGGCTGGGTGAATCTCCACGCCGGTGGCAAATCGGGAGACCTGCGATAGTGCGCGGGCCGGGAACTTAGCTCCGTGGCGCCACATCCAATGACTCGCACGGTGGGCGACGATGGCATGCACGCCCGGGTACAGCACGGCGACTTCCCAGGCGCTGCGGGCGGCAGGATCACGCCGAACGATCGATCGCACGTCGTCGCGGATGCGGGTGAAGAAGGACATGAGAAGTCTCAGTCACCCAGACCGGCGAACAGCGGCGTGCTCAGGTAGCGCTCGCCGAACGACGGAATGATCACGACGATCACCTTGCCAGCATTCTCGGGCCGTTGGGCGACCTCCTTAGCTGCGGAAAGCGCGGCACCGGAGGAGATTCCGACGAGCAGGCCCTCCTCAGTCGCTGCCTGTCGGGCGGTCGCCAGAGCGTCCTCGTTCTCCACCGTGATGACCTCGTCGTAGACGTCGGTGTCGAGCACATCGGGGACAAACCCGGCGCCGATGCCCTGGATCGGGTGGGGACCCTTCGCACCACCGGAGAGCACCGGCGACGCGGTGGGCTCGACTGCCACAATCTGCACGGATGGCTTGCGTTCCTTGAGCGCCTGGCCGACCCCGGTGATGGTGCCGCCGGTACCAACACCAGCGATCAGGATGTCGATGGTTCCGTCGGTGTCATCCCAGATCTCTTCGGCGGTCGTCTCCCGGTGAATCTTCGGGTTGGCCGGGTTGGCGAATTGTTGGGGCATGAAGTACTTCGGGTCGCTGGTGGCCAGTTCCTCTGCCTTGGCGATTGCGCCGCTCATCCCGTCGGGGCCGGGGGTCAGGATCAGGTCGGCGCCATATCCGCGCAGGAGCAGCCGTCGCTCGACGCTCATCGTCTCCGGCATGGTCAGCACGATCGGAATCCCACGGGCCGCGCACACCATCGCCAGGGCGATACCGGTGTTTCCACTCGTGGGCTCGACGACGACGGTGTCCGGGCCGATGAGGCCGGCTTCCTGAGCGGCGTCGATCATGGCCAGGCCGATGCGGTCCTTGACGCTGCTTGCGGGGTTGAAGAACTCGAGTTTGGCGAGTACCTGGGCGGAGTTGTCGCCGGCGATGCGGTTGATGCGGACCAGGGGAGTGTTGCCGATCAGTTCAGTGATGTCGTTTGCGATGCGCATGAGTGTGTCAATCCATTCCGGAGGTGGGTGCGCGAGGCGCGCAGATGGTTGGAGTGCGGACCGTGAGAGGTTCGCGGACAGCCCTAGGGCTGGAACTCAAACGCTTTGACAGCGTGATGTGGTGGCGCGGCCAAGATCGACATGCCGACGGCGCACGAGGTCGAGGCGACCCGGGGCGACTTGATCGGCGATGGTCACTGGAGGCTCCTGGTTTCTGCTGGGTGCGAGTGGCGCTAACTGCGCTGCCCACAATAGACAACTGTTCGACGCCAGGGAAACCGGTGTCCGCTCACCTGGCGCTAACGCGACCAACGTCGGCGGCGGGCCGGACATTCCCCAGCCGGGGGGTGCGCCCGAATCCTTAGGAGACTTCCAGCTGATCGGCGAAGAACGTCAGTACCTGCTCGAGCGCCTCCCGGGTCGGCGAACCCTCCGCGTCCGAGTAGTCCTCCGTCAACACCGAGTGGGCCATCTTCCGGTAGCCCCAGGGGTTGCCCTCGGAGGAGTCAATCTCAACGCCGATGAATCCGTCGCCAAGTTCCTTGCGCAGCCGTGCGAAGCGTTCCGGTGGCGCACCTTTGTCGCCGGTGAACCGCAGACCGATGACGCAGGTTCCGTCGGCGACGCGCTCTTTGACGGTGGCCAAGTCGGAGTCAGACAGCCCCAACGCGCTGCGATGTTTGGCGGTGATTCCGCCGGGCAGGGATGGCTGGCTGAGTACTGGGGCAACCACGACGGGGTCGACCATCATCGCCAGCGCGAAGCCACCGGTCAGGCACATGCCGATCGCTCCGACCCCGGGTCCGCCGCAGTTGTCATGTTCGACTTTGGCCAACGCTCGCAGCCATTTGGTCACCGGGCTCGACTTGTTGGTCGCGAGCAGCGTGAACTCGCGATTGATGCAGATCTTGGCGACGGTCTGCGCCAGGTAGGCGTTCGATGGCGGGCGGCCGGGGGTCCCGAACAGATCGGGAAGGACGGCAGTCATTCCTCGCTCGGCGACCTTGCGACCAAACTCGGCCACGAGCGGCGTCAGGCCTGGGATTTCATGGATGACGATTACCGCTGGACCGCTGCCCGTTCGGTAAACCGGGTGGGTTTTGCCGAGCAGCGTGACCTGCTCGTGGGTGTAGCCGTCAAGGTCAGGTGCTGCCGAGGTGTTGGCCATGGCGACACCGTACGACAGTGCTGCCTGTCGTTGCGATCAGCGTCGGCAGCGCAGGTCGGCCTGGCGGTGGTGGCGGCAACCGGGCGGGCTACGAGTAGGCAACCTCTACCGGCAATTCCAGGAAATCACCGAAGGCGGCGAACTGGTTGTCGACGGACATCTTCACGACCTTACTGGGTCGCCATCCGGCGAGTGGTTCGACGGTGATGTCGATGCGCTTGCTGCGCATGGTTCGCTTCCAGGTTGCGCGGACCTGACCATCGATGACGACGGTGCTGCGGAACATGCCGTTACCGCCGGGGATGACCGCAGCCATCGTCGCCGGATCTGCCATCAGGGTTCGGTTCTTGTAGCCGAGCAGATACTCGTCGAACCCCGGCAGCACGCGCGGTGGAGTGTGCTTGGCAGCGGTGGCTGAACCGGCGGCAGACCCGTCCTCGCCGACAGGGGCGGTGGCCAGCAGGTCGGTCGGGCAGTACATCGTCTCGGTGTTGACCTGAACTTCGGTCAACTCGTCGCCGAGGCTCGCAATGGCGGCCTTTGCGTCAGTGGCGGGCAGAGACGTCCAACCCGTGAAGTCCTTTCTGGTCGCGGGACCATGGCTGCGGAAGTAGCGCCGGGCGAGCAGTGCGAGTGCCTCGTCACGAGTGGGGGTGGTGGGTTTCGGGGCGACCTTCGACAGCAGTGTGAACGTCTGTTCCTTGCCCACTTGCGGGCCAATCACAGTGACGCCGATCTGGGAGACGTACCAGAGATAGTGGTAGCCGTGTTGGCCTGCGGTGTTCAGGCCTGCCGCTGCCAGGACGTCGACGCATTGGGACCGGGTGAGCAGATCCGCACCGGCCAGCGCATCGGCCAGGACTGTGGCCGCCAGCTCGACGTTGGCCTCCGTGAGTCCCAGAAATGCACGTCGCTTGGCCGCGCCCTTCAAGGCGATCGCCCCGGTCAACTCAAGCATCCATTTGGCGTCTTTGGGAGGAACAAAGTGGATGGTTCCCCTCATGGGCCACGTCCGGACAATCTCGCGGTTGGCGGTGGCACGGTCGATATCGGCATTGGTCGTGCCGGACAGTCGGACACCGAATGACCAGTGACCCGAGGCCACGTCCTGCGCCTGCATGGCGCCGAACCATTCAACGACCTGCCCGGGTGTGGTCATCGCCTGGCCCGCTGTGTTGCGCCGGTGCGAACCCGACGCCGCTGATGTTGGGTGACCAAGTAGGAGGGCGTTCATGCGAAGGTCCCGGGCTTGCTGGTCTGTCAGCCGCTCCATTGCCGTGCGCCTAGCCGAAGACCTCGACTGGCACCGCAGCGGCAACGCCAGCTCGGGCACCGGCCTGCTCGAGGTAGCCACGGACAAACTCCGGGTCGGCCATCGGGTGGTCCCCAAGTCCCTCCAGGTAGGCGGCGTGGGCACTCAGCGATTCGACGGCCTTGTCCAAGTGGCCGGTGACGGCAACGGCGTGAGTCGCCGCTGGCGAACCTGCCACGAGCGATCGTTTGATGCCGTGAGCCGGCAACGCCAATTCCGGGAACACCCAGCGGTTGCCGGCGTCGCCGGATGCGTCGAGGGCTGCCTCACCTACATTTCGGTGGTCGGGGCTGTTGCGGCTGCCGGGGAAACCCCACGACTCGCGATGGTTGAACAGCAACAGGGTGTCCGGTCGATGTCGCCGGATCGCGGCTGCCAGATCCCGACGAAGGCCGAGCCCGTAGTCGATTACCCCGTCCTGGTAGTCGAGGAACTCAACGTCGTCGACCCCGACGATCGCAGCACTCGCCCGCTGTTCGGCCTCACGGATAGGGCCTGATTGCGCGGGCTCCATCGAGTCGATCCCTGCCTCGCCCTTGGTGACCAGCAAGTAGACGACGCGGTGGCCTTCACTGGTCCATTTCGAAACGGCTGCAGCTGCGCCATACTCCAAGTCGTCGGGATGGGCGACGATAGCCAGCACCGTCCCAGGGTCAGCGGTGAACAGTTCCAAGGTCTCGTCCATGGACTGAGTATGTGCCCTCGCGTGATTGAGTCAAGGTCGAATCAGTTCAACCCGTTGCTCGCCACCAGCCATTCGCTTCCAGGTCAGTCGCGGATGCAGCGGCGCTATTCGAATCATCCACCAGCCCGTCAGCACGCCAATAATGGTCGCCAAGAAGTGCCCCAGATCCCAGATCTGGTGACTGAAGATCAGCGGACCAAGGATTCCTGCCCCAACAGCGACGAAGTACGGAATGCGCCAGCGCTTGCTGATCAGCCACAGGTAGGCACCGCAGGTGCCGACCATGATGTAGGAGACACCGACATCGGCGGTGACGACCGTTGACTTGGGCAGTAGCGCGAAGTGGACGAGCAGAGTCTCGATCGTCACTGTCAGCAGTGTGCCGACGACGTGCGACATCACCGCGACCACCAACCAGCGCGCGCTGCCGAGTCGTTGCTCAAGGCGCGCGGCGATCAGTACGAACACCACGACGTAGCCGATCCACAAGTATCCGTTGTCCGCCACCAGTAGCGCCGACGAGATCAAGACGCGGAACGGGTTGGTGAGGATCTCGACGATGTTCGTCGAGTTGGCGACGGTGATCGCCTGAAGGGCCTTTTCCGGCGAACCCTTTTGGATACCTGAAGTCGCGCTGAAGATCGCTATGTAGACGAAGGTCGCGGGCGCTGTCATGACGTAGGCATGAAGGGCGCTGATCTGTGGCTGAAGCTTGTCTCGCGTGCCGATGAGGCGTCCATGTCGCGCTTGGGCCTTGATGACGACCCACACCAGGGCGAGCGCGAACAGAATCGCTCCAGCAATGAACGGCCAGGCCGTGGGGCCGCTGTCGGCCTGGGCTTGCAGTCGCTCCCAGTTGAGATGCACGGGGGGAGTATGGCACTTGGTGGCGCGTCGTTGACCCGGGTCGACCGATGGGGCGTGCCCGACGTTCGTGGCTGATGATGCGGGACCGGACGAAGCGTCGGGCAATACTGGGCAGATGAATGGGCGAACACTCGGGGTCAGGCTCGCGGGACTCGGCGCCGGGAACGCGATTGTAGGTTTTGGGCTGTGGAGGTTTGGCCGTGGCGACGGTGTCCGAGCGTTCGGGCAGCAGGCGACGATGTGGGGGCTGGTTGACCTCGGGATCGCCGGGGTTTCGCTGATGCGACCAGCAGGTGAGGCGAACCGGATCCGTAGGGTGCTGCTGTTCAACGCGGGGCTCGACGTTGTCTACATCGCCGGTGGCGCACACGTGGCGTATTACGGGAGCACCTTCGGCGGGCGAGTGAGTCCGCAAGCGGCTCGCGGACATGGCCTGTCTGTCATCGTCCAGGGCGCCCAACTGCTGGCGTTTGACCTGTGGCACGCGCGGCGCTTCAGAACCTAGGCACGTGGGGCCCAGTCGTGCCCTTCCTTGGGTGAAGTCACGGCGGTGCGTTGGCCCGGACCAGTCTGGTGAGTCTCGTTTCGCAAACCGGCAACGTGGTGTTCGCGTGTGCTAGTTATGAACGGCGAGGCATTTGCTGGTTCCGTTGGCGGGGGAGATGTTGAAGGCTCAATTTTCGTTGTGGCGTCGGCTAGGTGCGCTTGTGACGGCAGTCCTGGTTGCGGCCGCGACCTTGATCGCGGTCAGCGTATCGCCGGCCTCAGCGGCTTCCGGCGACCGTGACCCTTCCTTCACCCCGCTCACCCTCAACAGCTTTGTGTCTTCGGTGACGGAGTTAACGGTGGCGCCGAATGCGGGTAAGTCTCTGATCGGGGGGTTCTTCACTGATGCCGGTGGTGATGCCGCGACGGATTATGTGGCTCGGTTGAATGCTGATGGGACCCGGGACACCTCCTTCGCCCCCTTGACCCTCAACGGCACCGTGGAGTCGGTGACGGAGTTAACGGTGGCGCCGAATGCGGGTAAGTATCTGATCGGGGGGTTCTTCACTGATGCCGGTGGTGATGCCACGACGGATTATGTGGCTCGGTTGAACGCTGATGGGACCCGGGACACCTCCTTCACCCCCTTGACCCTCGACAGCGCTGTGTATTCGGTGGCGGAGGTGGATGCGGGTCAGTATCTGATCGGTGGGCAGTTCGCTGATGCCGGTGGTGATGCCGCGACTGATTACGTGGCTCGGCTGGACGCTGACGGGACCCGGGATACCTCCTTCACCCCCTTGACCCTGAACGGCTTCGTGTTTTCGGTGACGGGGCTGACGGTGGGGGCGGATGCGGGTAAGTATCTGGTCGGTGGGTTGTTCACTGATGCAGGTGGTGATGCCGCGACGGACTTTGCGGCTCGGTTGAACGCTGATGGGACCCGGGACACCTCCTTCACCCCCCTGACACTCAACAACAATGTGAGGTCGGTGACGGAGCTGTCGGTGGGGGCGGATGCGGGTAAGTATCTGGTCGGCGGGCCCTTCACTGATGCAGGTGGCGATGCCGCGACGGACTATGTGGCTCGGTTGAACGCTGACGGGACCCGGGATACCTCCTTCACCCCCCTCTCACTCAGCGACCCCGTGTATTCGGTGACGGGGCTGACGGTGGGGGCCGAGGCAGGCAAGTTTTTGGTCGGTGGGTTCTTCACTGATGCCGGAGGTGATGCCGCGACGGATTATGTGGCTCGGTTGAATGCTGATGGGACCCGGGACACCTCTTTCACCCCCCTGACACTCAGCAGCTCTGTGATTTCGGTGACTGAGCTCGCGGAGGGGCCTAACGCGGGTAAGTATCTGATCGGCGGTGCTTTCACCAACGCAGGCGGCGATTCCGCGACGAACCATGTGGCTCGATTGCTGGCGCAGTCACCGACGTACACGGTGACCTTTGACAACAATGGTGGCTCGGGGTCGATGGCCAACCAGGTGGCGAATGTGGCCACACCGTTGGATGCGAACACGTTCACCCGGGCGGGGTATTCGTTCACGGGGTGGAATACCGCTGATGATGGAT
>JAGNDY010000064.1 GCA_018003655.1 Candidatus Nanopelagicales bacterium | reverse complement strand
AGATCAGTCCGACCGCGATGAAGACCAGGGCTCCCGCGCCGAGCATCCGGCGCCACGGGTTGACTCCCCGAATCAGTTCTTCCAACGCCCACCATGCGAGGGCGACAGTCCCGATTGCGCCAACGACCGTGCGAACCGTTCCCTGACCAGCGTCGAGGGCCTCAAGTAGCAAACCAACAACGAATGCGACGAAGAAGATGGCCAGCGGAAGGTTGGGAAATTGACCGATCGTTACCCCGCCGGTCTTTCGATTGCGGAACATCCAATCGAAGGCGCCCGCCACAGCACCCTTGTTGGTGGATGCGGAGCCCTGTGGTGGCGATGGCTTTTCTATGAGGTCATCACTTCGGCTCTGGATGGATGATCACGACTGGGCAATGCGCGTGCGTGGCGCACTGCTCGCTCACCGAACCCAACAGTAAGCGCTTGAAGCCGCCCTGGCCACGGCTGCCAACGACGAGCATTTGCGCATCGTCCTGCTCGGCAGTGTGGATGAGGACTTCAACCGGATTTCCCACTCCGACGCTCTTGCGGACATGAACATCAGCGTAATCGGTCAACGTCGCTGAAACGAATTCGTCGAGCGAACTGAGCGTCTCGGCGACGTAGTCCTCATGGCTCCAGGCACTAGCCGGCGCCGCACCTGCCGGAGACGCCCAAGCGCCTCCCAGTGGCTGCCATGCTTGCACCGCGTGCAGGGACGTGCCGCGCAACTTCGCCTCTTCGGCAGCCCACAACAGCGCGCGCACGCTTTGTTCCGAACCATCAACGCCTACGACGACCGTTGCTGTCGCCTTGTCACCGTTACTCATGATTGACACCCTCTCGTGGTCGGCACCGATGCACCGCGACGGTACCGCCAGTTCCCGATCGCGTCGACCCCTGGCTGGGGTCGGTTGCCACTAATCCCGCTTCCAGTAGACGCCTACTTGATCGACTTTGGGAATGGCTGTTAGGGCTCTATGTGCGGGACTTTCGACCCTAGATCAACCATCTGGGTTCAACAGCGCCATCACCCAACAATTGGCGCAGCGTCGGAGCGTCGCCGACGAGGCGCACGGCCGTGAAGCACTCAACCCACGTGCCGAGCGCGTCGTTGGCTACCTTTGGGTAGCTACGCAACCGAGATGATGGCACTTGAACTGACGGGAAACTCCTTGCCGGACCACCGTGCGACGGGTCGCATCGAGCAGAGTCACGCGCGTGCGGAGGCACTGGGCGCAGGTACGACAAACCGCGGCAACCGACCGCTGAGGATCGCGCTGTTGTCGTACCGGAGCAAGCCGCACAGTGGCGGCCAAGGGATCTACATTCGTCACCTTTCGCGTGAGCTGGCCGCCCGTGGCCACGACGTCGAGGTACTCAGTGGTCCGCCGCTGCCGGACTTGGACGACGGTGTCCGGTTGACTGCCGTGCCGAGTCTGGATCTCTACCGTGAGCCCGACCCGTTCCGGGTTCCGAATTGGCGCGAGTTCCGATCACCGATCGACGTGCTTGAGTTCGGGCTCATGTGCACGGCGGCTTTCCCAGAGCCCCTAACCTTCAGTCTGCGCGCACGGAAGCTACTGAAGTCTCGGCCAGTCTCCGACCGCCCCGACATCGTCCACGACAACCAGACCCTTGGCTACGGAATGTTGCTGCTGGCCCGCGATGGGTTCCCAGTCGTGGCAACGCTGCACCACCCGATCACGGTGGATCGGCGGCTGGATTTGCTGGCAACTCCCCTGCACCAGCAACTTCCCAAGCGTCGCTGGTATTCGTTCCTGCGAATGCAGAAGCGGGTCGTCCAACGAATGCCCGCAGTCCTCACTGTCAGCGAGTCCTCAGCTGCCGACATCGTCGATGACTTCGGCGTCGCCCGGCACAACCTCACGGTGATTCCAGTCGGTGTCGAGACCGACGTCTTCGTCCCACCGACCGCACCCCGCGTTCCCGGCCGAATCGTCACTACCGCCAGCTCCGATGTGCCGCTGAAGGGGTTGGTGCCGCTGCTGGAGGCGATGGCGAAACTGCGAACAGAGAACGACGTCGAACTGGTCGTGGTCGGAACCATCCGCGAGGGCGGCGCCGCCCACGAGGCAATCCACCGACTGGGGCTTGACGGTGCAGTCCGATTCGTCAACGGGTTGAGTGAGCCTGACTTGGTGGCACTGCTGAGTTCAGCGCAGGTGGCCGTGGTCCCGAGCCTGTACGAGGGATTCAGCCTGCCCGCCATCGAGGCGATGTCATGCTCAACCCCGCTGGTGGCAACCACGGCTGGTGCGCTGCCGGAAGTCGTTGGAGGGGACGGCGAGGCCGCGCTCCTGGTAGCACCGGACGACTCCGATGCGCTCAAGTCCGCGATCGCCCGAGTCCTTGGCGATCCGTCGTTGGCCCGGCGACTGGGCCAAGCGGGCCGCAAACGCGCCATTGCCCGGTACTCCTGGCCAGCGATTGCCGAGCGGACCGAGGCTTGGTACCGGGCCCACCTGAATGCCCGCCTGGATGGGGGAAACGGATGCTGACGGTTGACTTCGACCGCTTCCCCGTTGGGCCCGGCGATCGGGTGCTTGACATGGGCTGCGGCGCGGGCCGACACGCGTTCGCGCTCTACCGGTCGGGTGCGGACGTTGTCGCATTGGACATGGATGCCGCCGAACTGCGCAACGTCGCCGACATGTTCGCCGCCATGGACGAGGCCGGTGAAGTTCCGCCTGGAGCCACCGCCACAGTCGTGCGAGGCGACGCGTACCAATTGCCATTCCCCGACGACTCGTTCGACCGGATCGTCGCCGCCGAGATTCTGGAACACCTTCCGCAGGACTCGGTGGCGATGGCCGAACTCTTCCGGGTGCTCAAGCCCGGTGGACGTATCGCAGTCTCAGTGCCCCGTTGGTTGCCGGAAAAGCTCTGCTGGGCACTGTCAGCTGAGTACCACGAAGTCGAGGGTGGCCACATTCGGATTTACAAGGGCACCGTCCTGACCGATCGGTTGACGGCGACCGGACTGGTTCACGTCGAGAACCATCATGCGCACGCATTGCACGCGCCCTACTGGTGGCTCAAGTGCGCCGTCGGGGTGCACTCCCAGAACCATCAGCTCGTGAAGGCGTACCACCGCTTGTTGGTGTGGGACATGACGAAGGCGCCGGCTGCCACGCGCATCGCCGAGCGCGCCCTCAACCCAGTCATCGGCAAGAGCCTGGTGGTCTACCTGCGCAAACCGGAGCTCGCTCATGCGCCAGCCTGAACTGCTCGCTTGCCCAGGCGTGCTCAGCGCTGCCCAACTTCAGCGAACCGTGTCGTCGATTGCGTCGATACAGGATCCCTGCGGTGCGCTTCCGTGGCCGGACGGTCATACCGATGCGTGGGACCACGTCGAGTGCGCGATGGCGCTGACCTTGGGCAATCGACTGGAAGAAGCGGCGGCGGCCTACGACTGGTTGCGTACCAACCAGGCACCGGACGGTTCGTGGGCGATGTCGTACGCGGGCACACGCATCCTGGATCACTCGGTCGACACGAACCAATGCGCCTACCTCGCGGTCGGAGTGTGGCAATGGTGGTTAGCGACAGGCGATCGTCAACTGCCCCACACGATGTGGCCGACTGTCGCGCGGGCCCTGGATTTTGTTGTCGACATGCAGTTACCCGGCGGGGAGCTGGGGTGGGGACAAAGTCCGCTCGGCCAGCGACCGCAGGAAGCACTGTTAACCGGCTCGGCGTCGACCTATCAGGCACTGCGGTGCGGGATCGCCATTGCTGAACTCGTCGGCAGCCCGCAGCCCGATTGGGAACTCGCCGCCGGCACGCTGTCCCACGCGGTGGCGCATCACCGGGAGCGCTTCGTCGATAAGAGTCGATATTCGATGGACTGGTACTACCCGGTGCTGGGCGGGTCCGTTCGTGGCGACGCGGCGCAGCTGTTGCTCCAGTCCCGATGGGACGACTTCGTTGTTCCTGGCTTCGGCATTCGATGCGTCAGCGACCGACCCTGGGTGACTGGTGCGGAGACAGCGGAGTTGGCGCTCGCGCTCACGGTGATGGGTGATCGCCAGCGGGCGATTTCACTGCTGCAGGACGTGTCACACCTGCGCGAGGAAGACGGCTCGTATTGGACTGGCCTCGTTTTCGACGAGGGTGTTCGGTGGCCGGTCGAACGGTCCGCTTGGACGGCCGCCGCCATGGTCCTGGCCTGCGATGCACTTGCTGGCGGGTCGACCCTGCGCCTCTTCGCGGGTGCCGACTTGCCGACCGGGGTGCTCGTCAGCGCCGATGCGTGTTCGCGCGAGGACGCCCAGTGCCGCGTCTCGGCCCCAGCTCACTAGCCACCCCGGCCTGCGGCAGGTTGCCTTCCGCTTGGCTGATCAAACGGCGCGCCATCGATGCGGCGCAAGACACGCAGCGACCCAACTTGCCCTATCTGTTCGAAGGCGCCACTGCCGACGGCACGTTGGACCACATGCCACGGCGGTTGGCCACCATCAGCCGGGTTGGGAAAGACATCATGAACGGCCAGCGTCCCGCCGACAACCACATGCTGAGCGAAGGCCGCGTAGTCGTGCTGCGCCGTGGCCTCGGTGTGGTTTCCGTCCAAGAACAGGAAGCGCAACGGCGTTGTCCACCATCGGGCCACTTGCTGCGTGCTTGCGACGACGACCGAAACGACATCCGCCAGATCGGCGCGCCACACTGTGTGCCGCAGGGACGGCAGGGTGTCCAACAATCCAGTCACGGGATCGACGAGGTCAGGGTCGTGCCACTGCCAACCCGCCTGGTTCTCTTCGGAACCACGGTGGTGATCGACGGTGACCAGGTGGGCGCCGGCCGCACGTGCCGCGCCACCGAGGTGAACGGTCGATTTGCCGCAATACGTGCCGATCTCCAGCCACGTACCAGCGCCGGCAGCGACCGCTGCGTCGTGCAGCGCCGCGGCCTCATCGTCGGGAAGGAACCCCTTGATGTCGCTCGCGACGGCGAGTAGGTCAGGGGGTAGCGGCACGGGTTGAGCATGACTCGTGGGTGCTGGTGGAGGCAAGTTGCTGGCGGACCGTTGGCGGACGAGCGCGAATCAGGACTGATCGGTGGGGTTCGCCAGTTCGAGGATCTCGGCGGTGAACTCTGGCCAGAGCGCACGCGGCAGGTCGTGACCCATTCCGTTGAAGCCAACGAACCGAGCGCCCGGGATGGCCCGTGCCAAAGCGACACCCCCGCTGACGGCAATCAAGGGGTCACCGAGTCCATGCATCACCAGCGTTGGTGCTTCGACGGCAGCAAGCGCCTTGGTTCGATTCGGCTGATGCGTCGCCGCAGCGAGTTGACGCAGGTACCCGTCGGGGTTGTAGCCACGGTCGTAGCTTTGGCCAGCGATCTCGCTGAGGCGCTCCTCGTCGAAGGCGTAGCCCTGCGATCCGATCAGCCGGAACGTGTCGATGGTCGCTGCGATGGCTGCGTGTCGATCGGCTACGTCGCGTCGCTTGAGCATTCGCAACAGGAGTTTCGGCTTCGCCTGGCCAACGCGGCGAGAGCCGGTTGAGGTCATGATCAAGCTGAGGCTACGAACTCGTTTGGGTGCTCGCAGGGCAATCGTCTGGGCGATGAATCCTCCGAGCGATGCACCAACGATGTGAGCACTCTGCAGACCGAGTGCATCCATGAGTCCAGTGGCGTCATCGGCCATGTCTTCGATCCGGTAGGCCAGCGGCTTGCGCTTGAGCAACAGATCAGCCAGGCCGGGTGCAGGCTCGCCGTTGATGTGGGTCGACTCCCCGACGTCGCGGTTGTCGAAGCGAATCACGAACAAGCCGTGGTCAGCGAGGTCGTTGCAGAACTCCTCCGGCCACGCAATCATCTGGGTACCCAGACCCATGATCAACAGCATCGGAGGGTTCGTTGGTTCGCCAAAGGTCTGGTAGGCGATCTCGATTCCGTTGACTGCGGCTTTCTGCACGCTAGGACTCATGGATTCACTCTACGAACCCGTTCTCTGCCGCAACCACCGCACCGGCTGACACGGCCCGATCGCACCGTTCGCGCCGACGAGGTGACGGGACTCTGGGAGGCGAGGTACAGGTGTGAAACTTGCTCCAACACACACGGAGATTCGAACATATGTACGAGCAATTGTCTGCGGTCGAAGCTAGGGTTGAGCTACACCAACCACACAGATGGATCGCCGAGTAGAAGTTCTCGGCCGTGACGCAGATGACGATTCGGCAGAAAAAGTTGCCGCAGCTTTGAGGATTGGTTGGTGTAGCGCGAAGGCCGCGCGGACTACCCCTCGAAGGCGGTGATTTTGTGTTTCCCACATCCGATCAGACCTTGGAGCGCAGCCAACCAGCGTTCTTGCACCGCGTGAGCCGCGAGCTGTCCGAGGCCACAGAAAACGAGCTCCACCCATCTCAGCTTCGCGAGGTCGTCACCCAGCTTGCCCGGATCCGCAATCAGGTCAACGCCATGGAAGCTGCCGCACTGGCGACTCTCGATAGGTCAGGCCAGTGGGAGATCGACGGCTCCCGAAGCTTGCGGTCATGGGTCGAGGTGGCAACAAGCTCCAGCCCACAGTCGGCCAGCTCGCGGATCGGGGTCAGCCGTGTCATGGATGAATTGCCAGAAACCGCTGCGGTGTTCCTCGCTGGCGATACGACCATCGAGCACATGTCGACGCTGGCTCGGGCCACCGGCAAGAGTGGCTGTCGACGGGAAGCACTGCCGGCGGCGGATCAAATCTTCGCAACCCTCTCGAGCCAAGTTCGCCCTGGCAAATTCCGCCGAGCGGTCGATGCCTGGGCTCATCGGGTCGACGCATTTTCGGTCGCCGAAGACTACGTCGACAAAGCGGCGGACGCCTACCTGCATGTATCGACGACGATCTACGGCATGGTTGCGGTGGAAGGCATGCTCGACATGGAAACGGGGATGGCCCTCGTCGAGGCACTCAACGCGACATCGGAATCGCTGTTCCGCAAACGTGGCCCCGCATTCGCCTGCGCTGCTGGCGACCGGCCGATAGGCCGCCCTCGCTCGTCGGCCGCGAACGTGGTGGCGCTGCGTGAACTAGTCAAGATGGCGTTGACGAACCCAGAGATGCCCACTGGCACCGGTGGAGTGCCGGTGCACCTGGTCGTCACCACGTCGATTGATACGCTACGGGCCCAGTTGGGGGATGCGGGAGTTGAGCCAGCAGATCTCGACGGCAAAGTCTCGCTGTCCGCGGCCACGGCCCGCCGACTCGCCTGCGACTGTGCTGTTCTGCCGGTGGTGATGGACTCCAAATCACAAGTGCTTGACGTCGGCCGTCGCACCCGCATCATCAGTCCGCAGCTGCGGTTGGCGATCGACCTGCGAGACCGCCACTGTCGCTTCCCAGACTGTGAAGCGCCCATCCAGGACATCCACCACATCGTCTTTTGGGCGAACGGGGGTCGTACCGACAGAGAGAACCTCGTTGGACTTTGCCTCGCACATCACCAGGCGGTGCATGAACGTCGCTACCAACTCAAGGGCAATGCGAACTTCAAACTCCAAGTAATCAGGACGTGATTCTCACCCGCCGGACAGGGCGGTATGAGGCGCCTCGGCGCTAGGGCCGAGTGTCAGCGCGTCAGGTCGCGGACCATGATTCCGTTGAATTCGACGAACCCGAGATGCCCCCAAAATCCCGATAGCGCGCGATTCGCGGCTGCCCGTTCCGCGAGGTCGGCGAGACCAAGCTTCATCGGGAATAGTGCCGCCACATCAGCGCCCTTGCCCAACTCTCTGATCGCAAGCTCGGTGGCGAGCAAACCGAGCTTGGCGCCCCGCCATTCGGGGTCGATTTCCATACTGTTGACGATGACGGCCCGCATATGCACCAGCTCGAACGCTGCTCGCAACTCCGCCAGATCGAACCCCTCACCAAGCAGTGCCCTTCCCACGAGTCCGAGGTCGTGCCCCCTGCTGTCGAGTTCCTCCCAGCAATCCGGTGCCTGCAGGTCAGCGGTCACGAATTCACCCCGTCCAACTGGAATCACGAGGGTCTTGGGCAACAAGCTGTCGACCTCAGGGACAAACCCCTCAACATCGAGATTCGTCATCGCGGACAACGCAGTGAGATCGACATCCTGTCCGCGTTCGGGTGACCACTCAACTTTCACGATGCCGGTGTAGTCGTGCACCGCCTGCGTTGCGGAGCGTGCGGTTGGCTGAACGACGTCGGTCCGCAGCGTAATGAACAGCGTCGATCTAAGCGCCCTCACAACAGACAGCCTGGTCGAACCTGCATCTTTCATGGTCCGAGCCTGGAGTGAAATCGATCCCAACTCAAGTCCTGAGCCCTCAACTGGACAACTTGCACACACGCCGTGCGACTACTCCGGCCCCGAATCCCTCCCGGCGTTGCATACACGTTGTGGGAGGATCGAAGAGCAGCTGGAGGACCAAACCGCACGGGCATGGCCTGCGGCTGGTTGGGAGGAGTCGAATGACGTCAAACCATCTCGCCGCGATGATCGCCGAGAGCGTGGAGAGATTCGGATCCCGACCGGCGCTGCGCTTCCGCGAGGCAACCACCGCCCACGACGACACGGTGTGGAGTTCGATCAGCTACACGGAGTTCGGTCTGCGCATCCGATCCGTGGCTGCCGCCCTCGTAGAGGTTGGCGTTGAGTCGGGTGACCGAGTCGGCATCTTCTCAGCCAACCAGCCCGATTGGTCGATTGCCGACTTCGCAATCCTGACCGCCGCGGCTGTGTCGGTTCCGCTCTACGCGACGAGCACCGCCGCGCAGGCCGAGTATTTGATCAGCGACGCGGGAGTATCCGTCATCTTCGTCGGCGGCCAGGAGCAGTACGACAAGTTGCAGCAATCGCGCGCAGCGACCGACCAACTGCACCGAATCGTCGTCTTCGACGAGAGCGTCGCGCTGGCCGACGATCGGTCCGTGCACTTCTCCGCATTCCTGCGCGCAGGCTCCAAGTCGGACTGTCTCGACGCGCTTCCCGGACGGCTGCTGGCGGCTGAACCCGAGGACGTTGCAACGCTCATCTACACCTCTGGGACAACCGGCGAGCCGAAGGGCGTGGAGCTCACCCACGCCAACTTCTTCCACCAGATGCGCGCCCTCGACGATCGGTTCGACGTCGGCCCCGACGACACGAGTCTGTGCTTCTTACCGCTGAGCCACGCCTACGAGCGTGGCTGGTCCTTCTACGTCTTCTACCGCGGTGCGCGGAACTGCTACCTGGACGACCCGAAGAACGTGGTGGCCGCAATGGCCGAAGTGCGCCCCACGCTGATGGTCAGTGTCCCCCGCCTGTTCGAGAAGATCCACGCGACGGTGCTCGACCAGGTCGACCGCGGACCGAGCGTCAAGAAGAGCATGTTCCGGTGGGCACTACGAGTTGGCGGGCAGTACCAGCATCGGAAGAAGGAAAAGGGCCGCGTGAATTCATTGCTCGCCGCCGAGCACGCCGCTGCCGATCGACTTGTGCTCGCGAAGATTCGGGATGTGATTGGCGGTACCAAGAACGTCTTCTCCGCAGGTGGCGCTCCGCTGTCCGCAGAGATCGAGGAGTTCTTCTTCGCGGCGGGCATATTGATTTGCCAAGGCTACGGACTGACCGAGACCACGGCGATGCTCACCTGCAACGCTTCCGGCGGGTTCCGGTTCGGGACCGTCGGCCTCCCAGTGCACGGCAGCGAGGTGAGGATAGCTGATGACGGCGAGATCCAGGTCCGCGGTGGGAATGTGATGAAGGGTTACTTCGGTCGCCCGGAGGACACCGCGGCGGCGTTCGAGGACGGCTGGCTACGGACCGGAGACGTGGGTTCGATCGACCAAGACGGCTACCTCACGGTGACTGACCGGATCAAAGATCTGATCATCACCTCGCAGGGCAAGAATGTCGCGCCCCAGCACATTGAAGGGGAACTCGGCGCGGACCTCTACATCGATCAAATCGTGGTCATCGGCGACCGCCGCAGTTACCTGACGGCGCTGATTGCGCCGGACTTCGATGTGCTCGAGCGCTACGCCCGCGAACACGACATTTCCTCCGGTTCGCGGGAGGAACTGGTGGCCGACCCGCGGATCCGCGCCTTATACGACCAGCGGATTGCTGATGCATCCCGTGAGCTAGCCGGATACGAGCAGGTGAAGCGGTACACGTTGCTCGCGCAGTCGTTCAGTCAGGACGGCGGGGAACTGACCCCGACGCTGAAGATCCGTCGTCGCGTCGTCGCGAAGCAGTACGCGGACGCCATCAACGCAATGTACGCCGCGCCGCGATCGTCGGACTGAACGTCGCTACCAACTCAAGGGCAACGCGACTTCCGATTCCAAGTAATCAGGACGTGACGCACCATTCCATCGCGTCCATCGCGCGGCCGCGACCGGGTCAGTACGTCACGTGTATGCGTTGTTGTGGGCCGTCGACCGTCATCACGCCGCCGTAAGGCAAGACCCACTGGGGGTCGGTATGGCCGAAGTCAGGTCCAAACACGACCAGGGCGTCTGGGTTGTACGTGTCCATGACACTGCGCAAAGCCTCCCACTGGTCAGCGCGGAACCTTTCCCGCTCCTGCGCGCTGAGTTGCTGGTCGGTGTTCCATGCCTTGGGCTTTGCCATGACAACAGCTGGGAATTTGGCCAACAAGCCGCGCTCACCCATGTTCCGCAGCATTCGTTGCACCTCAACTGACGAGGGCATCTCCTCGGAGGTTTCCAGCAGCAACACGCAGCCCGCATAGTCCTCCACGGGGCGAACCCAACGCCCGACAGCCAGGTTCCAGTGCAGGATCTC
>JAGNDY010000063.1 GCA_018003655.1 Candidatus Nanopelagicales bacterium | reverse complement strand
GCTTGTCGGTGACCTGCTCCATGAGCTTTTCCCACTGGCCGACCAGGAACTTCGCGGTGCTCCAATCGCCACGCAAACCCGCGACCAGGCTTCTGCGCGCCAGCGATTCGCACTGGAGGTTGACGTTATCGATCGACTTCGCCATCTCCCAGACGTCTTCGAGCGCTTCACTGGCACCGTCGAGTTGGCCGCGCGAGACGAGGACGTCTGCGATCAGCAAATCGCCGCATGACTCAAAGATCGGGTTGCCCGCTCGGCGAGCGAGGTCGCCGGCGAGTCGCGCGACCCGCAGCGTTTCATCTTGCCGGTTCAGTCCCGCCAGCGCCGCCCCCAGCATGATCAGGCCATCGACTGCATAAGGGAGTTCGTCGTCGGGCACCCGGTCAAGGATCTCCAGCGCCTCATCGCACAGCGTGCTGGTTATGGTTGATTCCCCGAGCGAGGCCATGATGTTGGCCACCGATGCCGTGATACTCAGCGCTAGCCAGGCCGGCTCAACGGATGCAGCACTGCGGCGGGCACGTTCGGCAAAATCTCGCGCTTCGGTCAGGTCTGCCTGGGCAAAGTGCGAGGCCATGAGCATTGCTTCCATGACGGCGCGCTGCGGGGACGGTCCTGGCGGCAGCTTCTCGTACACCCTCGACTGCCAGTGCCACGAAACGTCCTCTTGTCCGAGCCACATTTCCACCCGCGCCTTGGCCGCGATCAGTGCCACGCGGGTGTCGTTATCGTCCGGCGATGTGCGTTCCAAGGCCTCCGCGAGTTCCTGCGCGGCCTGCTGGAAATGCCCGGTTCTGAATAGGCAATCCGCCCTGGCCGAGCGCAGCCAGATGCCGGTAGTGACCTGTGGGCCGGCCTCAGCAGTGATGTGAATCGCTGAGGCAAACAGTCGAGCCGCGCTCTGCGGTGACAACGACTGCACACTCACCGCAGCATCGCGAATTGCGTCAATCGCGTCGGAGTCCCCAGTTGCGGCGCAGCGTTCCAAATGTGAAGCAACCATCAGTGGATTGGCGGACTCGGCCGTCAGAAGAGTTGCAGCCTTGCGATGAAGTGCTAGCCGAGAGCCTTGCGGCAGCGACTCGTACAACACGGCTTCCACGAGCGCATGGCGAATGCGAAGCTCGCCTGGATTTTGCGCCTGCACAACGAGCGATCGATCCGAGAGTTCATCGATGCCGTCGGTCACCTGACCCGGGTCCGCAATCTCGGCCAACGCTCCCGCTCTGTGCAGGGTAAACGGGCTTCCGAGCACCGCCGCCGCGTCGAGTAGACGTCGAGCGTTGGCCGACAGGCCTTCGCAGTCCATGCCGATCGCTGTCGCTACGGCCGGGGGAATGCTGGTCGATCGGTTACCCGAGTTGATTCGTGGAACCTCACCGCGTGCACTGATCTCAGTGAGGTAGAACGGGTTTCCCTCCGCGAGGTCAAGTGCAAGCTCGCGCTGATCTGATGAAAGTGCGCGAAGCAACCTGACGGCATCCGAACGATCAAGGGGGGCGACCTCAAGCAGATAGACCGGATCCGACCGATCCCCGCGAATCGCTATCCCCGCAGCACTGGTTCCTGATCGTGTTGCATACGCCACGACCAGCGGTGATCCGATCCCGCGGCGAGCCAGCGATGTGAGTACAAATCGAGAGAGTTCATCAGCCCACTGAAGGTCATCGACAATCACCGCAAGCCCGGACCGGTTCTGCCCAAGTGAGCCGAGCGCGCTGCGCAGTGCTCGCGAAACCAGGTGACGGTCAATCGGCGCACCTTCTGAATCCGCAGCGAACTCTCTAAGCCCTGGAAAGACAGTGCCCAGATCAGCCCGGTCATATGGGTCGAGTTGGGCTGCTATAGCGGGCTCGCTGAGCAGTGGGTCAAACAGCGAGACAAGCACGCCGAACGGCAATTCCTGCTCACCAGCCTCTGCCCAAGTCCGGATTAGTGACAGGCCCCGTTCGGCAGCGCTACTGGCAAGTACGTCCAGCAGTGTGGACTTCCCGATCCCAGGTTCACCGCGAACCTCAACAACGGCAGGAGCCTGGCCTGCCATCGCGGCGTCCACGGCGTTCGCTAGCTGAGCAACCTGCGTGTCCCGGCCAATCAGCGCTTGGCCGCGCGTTGCCGATGCGTGATTCGATGTTGCGATTGCCTGCTCCTCCCGTCGCTGCGAGCGCGCCCACAGGGCTCGGTGCGCTGACATCGATTCCGGTGTCGCCAACAAGCTCGATTACACCAAAGCCGACCGCCATTGAACAGTCAAATTGGGATCCATGCGGCCAAGCGGGTAGACACGGGATTGCGGTCTCGAACTTCTGCTGGGACTTGCTGGCGTCCAACCGGCCAAGCATCCCGATCAGCCCTTCCAGTCACGCCTTCCTTGGTGTTCGATGGACGCATCCGAACCGCGGGGAGGGCCAATGCCGAGCGACGAGGAGGTCCGGGACGCTCAGCGAGCGACATGGGCTTGGCTCTCTGCGAGCTGGGACAAGTGGGACTCGATCATCATGAATCAGCTGAGTCCGGTGAGCACCGGAATGATCGACCGACTCGCCATCACCGATGATCAGCAGCATCTCGGTCCGGTTCGGCTACAGGTACTTCCCCGACGTGGCCAAGGCGACGGCCGAGTTCGCGCGCGTCCTCAAGCCGGGCGGGCGGCTGTGCTCGTCGGTGTGGGTCAAGCCCGACGAGAACCCGTGGACGACGATCGCCATGCAGGCAATCGCGATCGAGGTGGTGCTGCCGCCACCCGATCCGGACGGGCCGAACATGTTCCGCTGCGCTGCCCCTCGGTTTGTCAGTGCCCTGTACGAGGCCGCGGGCCTGCGCGATGTGGCCGAATGGGACATCGACGTCGAACTCGTGACGCAATCACCCGCGCAGTATTGGGAGGTGATGAGCGAACACGTTTCGCTCGCGGCGGCAGCGCTTCGACAGGTTGACGAGCCCGCGCGGGAGCGGATCGCGAACGACGTGATCGCCAAGGTCAGCGCCTACGAAAAGGACGGCACGGTAACGGTTCCAGGCGTGGCGCGCTGCATCGTCGCCACGAAGTAGGGACAACGGAAACAAGCGTCGGAAGATGCCTCCGCTTCGTCAGGTCGCTGCCCCCTAGGAGGCGTGGCGTCACAGCAGACAATCCCCTCGATCCCCAGCACACTCACCCGCTCAGCCAAACAGTGCTTGCCCCCAGGTCTGCCCTGGCCGAATGCCCGGCGGGCATGCCCAGATGCCAGAGCCAACATGCTTGATGTATTCGTTCAACGAATCCTTGGCGGCCAGCATCGATTGAATGGGGATGAACGCGCGTCGAGGGTCCGCCTGGTACGCCATGAAGAACAGGCCTGCGTCGATGCGGCCCGTTCGGTCGATGCCGTCGGTGTAGTTGTAGCCGCGCCGCAGCAGGCGGACCCCGCCGTGGTGATCAGGGTGCGCCAGCCGAATGTGCGAATCCGCCGGAATCACCGGTTTGCCGTTTGCCTGCGCGCCGAAGTCTGGCGAGGCGTGTTCGGTGGCAGACCCCAACGGAGCGCCGACTCCCTTGGTCCGGCCGATGACCTCCTCCTGCTCGATGAGCGAGGTCCGATCCCAGGGTTCGATCATCATGCGGATCCGGCGGGTGACCAGATACGAACCACCTGACATCCAGTCGGAGCCGCCCGCCCAAATAGCGTCGGCGTCGTCCGGTTTGGCGTTGCTGGTTCCGTCCTTGAAGCCCATCAGATTTCGCGGCGTCCCGGACGCGGGTTGGACTCCTGAAGTCCGCACATGACCATGCTGGACATAGCGAGGATTCACTACGCCAGCACCGATGCGGGTGAACTGACGCGCTGCGTGGAATGCGACCTGCTCGTCGTATGCGCAGATCTGCAAACAGAGGTCTCCACCGGTCGCGGCTGGGTCCAACTCGTCGAGCGGGAATGCGGGGATGTCAACCAACGCTGCTGGGCGACGATTGGCCAGGCCGAACCGTCGGTCGAACAGACTCCGGCCGAATCCGATCGTCACCGTGAGCCCGGCCGCCGGAAGATCAAGCGCCTCACCGGTGTCTTCCGGCGGTCCGTGGACGTTTCCGTCCACCGCACCGGTCTGTCCAATCGGCAACCCCGCCGTCAGTTGCCGCGCCGCATTGGTCCACTCAGCCAACAGGTCGCGCAGGGTCGCCCGATCAGTGGTCGTGACGTCGTAGGCAACGAAGTTCAACCGATCCTGTGCCGGTGTCACGATCCCGGCTTGGTGCGCACCTTCGAATGCAATCGCATCGCTGGAACGCGCTTCCGCGCGCGCTGGTCCAGAAGTCACCACGGCCGCTGCGGTAGCGCCCAGCGCGGCTCCGCCAATCACCCCACCGAGGAACCCGCGCCGATCGACTTTCACGGTCACTGGAGCACCACGGCGGTCATCTTCGAGACCGGCTCAGACAAGGCCTCCAACTGCGCGGACAGCAGCCGGACGTCCTTGTCGGAAAGGTCGGTGTAGGAGACGAATCCGTTGCCTTGCCGGTACTCATCGAGCAGGGCAAACATCGCGGCAAACTGCTTGTCGAGTTCCTTGGCCAACTGTGGGTCGCGTTCGATGATCAATGGCTCAAGCACCTGGTAGCCCTTGTATGACCCCTCGACGTTTGCCTGGAAGTCCCACAGGTCCGTGTGTGAGTACCGCTCCTCTTCGCCCGTGATCTTGCCGCTGGCCACCTCGTCGAGCAGCTCCTTGGATCCGTTGGTGATGCGATCGGCGGTGAGCTTCAGGACGGCGATTCTGGAGACGAGGTCTTTGGTGTCCTTGACCATTTGGTCGGCGATCTTGCTGCTGTCCTTCCTGAGCCCGGTGGTCCACAGGTCACGCTCAAGGCGGTGCCAACCGGTGAAGGCCTGGCCGGGCTCAAGGTCATTGATGCGGGCATCGAGCTTCGGGTCAAGGTCTCCGAAGGACTCAGCGACCGGTTCGATGCGCTCCCAGTTCATCCGCACCTGTGGGTAGAGGTCCTTCGCCTTGGCGATGTTGCCGTTCGTGACCGCGGCAGCGAATTCCTTGGTGCCCACCAGGAGCTGCTCGGCCTGCCTGTTGACCCACCCGACGTAAGCGGCCGATCCCGCGACAGCAGTCGGATCGGCAGCCACGGCAGCGTCTGCTTCGGCCACGGTGAACTGGCCGCGCAGGCCATCGCCCTTCATCCCCGGCTTGCAGGCGGTCACGTAGTCGCCAGCGTCCAGAGCGACATCGAACTGCCGGGATACACCCGGGCCGATGTTTTCGACTTCACCGACGATCGCCGTCCCGTCGGAGGCATACACGTAGAACTCACTCACCTGCGATCCGGTGTTCTTGACTCGGAACGTCGTCGGTCCGGCGACTGCGTCCTGGGTCGACAACTCACAGGTGGTATCGGAGGAAGTGACCGAGACAACGGCGTCGACGTCGGCCGAGTCACTTGCGGTCGACCCGCAAGCAGCGACGCCCGCCGAAAGTGGCAAGGCGAGGGCCAGAGCCAGGTGAATGCGCACGAAAGTACCCTTCGGATGAGTTCAGATGAGGCAGTTAGTTAGGTAAGCCTAACCTATCTAATCCCGCCGATAGAAGTTGTCCGTGCGAACACTGGGGATCGGAGGTGTCGAGGGTGCACATCACGTTGGTCGGCGGCGGCTGGGACCCCGAGTACCGGCAGAGCGTCTACGGTCCGTTCGTCGAGCAAGTCAGTCGTCGTAGTGCTGAGCCAGCAGTGGCAGTTGTGCTCGTTGATGAATCAGGCGAATCAGCCGAGGTCGGCGCGCGTTTCACGGCGGTGGTGAAGTCGCTCGGCGACGTTCAGACTCGCGTGATTGGGGTACCCGTCGGCCAGTTGCTGGAGGTGGCGGCCCTGGAGGGATGCGCAGGGTTGATTGTTGGAGGGGGACTCACCCCGGCATACGCCGACGCCCTCGCCCCGGTCGCCGAGGAGTTGCGGCAGTGGTTAGTCAGCAACGACGTTCCGTACCTCGGCTTCTCAGCCGGAGCGGCGATCGCATCCAGCCATGCCGTCGTCGGTGGTTGGCTGCACGGCGGCACCCCCGTCTGCCCGCCGGAAGCCGGTGAGGACCTCGAAGAGGTTGCCGTTCGAGACGGGCTGGGTCTGGTCGACTTCAGCGTCGATGTCCACGCGAACACGTGGCAGACAACCGGACGACTGCAGGCGGCGCTCTCCGATTTGCCAGGCCAGTGCGGATACGCGATCGACGAGGACACCGCACTCGTCGTGACTGGGCCGCCGGAGGACGCGTTGATCTCGGTGGTGGGGGCTAGCCGCGCTGATCGCTACCCGCGCACTGCCCCGACCCGCTAGAGATACCCGTGTCGCTGCAAGTACTTTGACGTGAAGAAACCCTGCGTGGCGGGGAGGTAGAAGGTGGCAACGCGCCAGATGATGGTTGCGCCCATCGCGACCTCGGCGGGCACTCCGAGCGGAACGAGGAATGCGGTCATGACCGCTTCCGCGACCCCGATGCCGCCAGGAACTGGTATCAGTCCTTGTAACAGTGCGGTGGCCACGACAACGCCAGTACAAGAGACCAGGCTGAGTTGGAAGTCCAACGACCTCAATGCCAGCCAGAGTGCCATTCCCCACAGAACCTGCACCACAAACTGACTACCAAGCATTCCCAGTGCGATCTTCGGGGACTTGAGAACTTCGGCCAGCGCACCCCAGGAGCTCTTGACCACCGGCACCACCCGATCGTGCAATTTGGGCACCTTGATGATCGCGATGATCGTTGCCACAGCAAGCAAGACCACAACTGCGACCACTGCCCACGAGACCGATCTACCGCCACTGCCGCTAGCCGAACTGGCCGAAGTGTCGAGGATCAGGGATCCGGAGAGCAGTGCGACGATCAGGATGGCCAACTGAGCAAGAAAGCCGCCGAACGTGTCGACCGCCCCTTTGGTGACCGAGACCGCCGGGGCGATTCCGTACTTGTAAAGGAACGCGCTCTCCATCGCGATCCGGCCTGCCATTCCCGGCACAGCGAAGTTCATGAACGCACACGACGGCTGCAAGATCGTCATGGGCCGCAGCGGAATTGCCCGACCGACGGCGAACATCATCGACGTGCCCATCGGAATGAAAGCCACTTGTCCGGCCAACAGCGCCAGGAACGCCAGCCACCAGGTCGCGCCCGACAGCGAAGCCCAGACTTGCGGGAAGTCGACCCCTGTCAGGAGTGGGACGAGGGCGCTGAGGAACAGCAACACCAGGACGATCGTGAGGATGTCCTTGATGCTCACGCGGCGCAGCTTGATTGGCTCTGGGACCTCGCTCTCGGTGACCTCAGCCACCTGTGCCCGAATGTCCTTTAGCACCTGCCCGGGATCCTCGACAGAGTTCCACTCGTGCTTTGAGAATGCCGGCCGTTGCAGGTAGGCAAGGCTCGCCGACAGCTTCTCCGCGCCGATTCCGTCCAGGGCTGCGGCGACCGCGACCTCCGACCCAAAAGCTCCGGCCGTCGCGAATAGCAGGTGCGTGATATCCAGCGCAGCGTCGGCGTCGCGGAAGACCACCGAGCCGTCGGCGAAGTCGCTGATGACAAACGCTCCGTCGTTGATCCGCACGGCTCGGGCATCGAGGTTGCCGTGAGTGATGCCCGAGTTGTGCATCAGGGCCACCTCGCGCCAGAGTTCGCTCAAGGCCTGCGGCCCAACCTCCGCGAGGTCGTGCACCAATGCCAAAGGAGTGCCGACTTGAGTCGTGACGAGTACGGCGACCTCATCGCTGGCGGCAGCTGCGGCCCAGACCTCGGGTGTGGTGACGCCGGCTTTCGTCGCCAGCATCGTGACGAGCGCCTCGTGCTCCACCGACTGCACGCGTGACAGCGTGATCCGTCCGGCACCGCCGCGATAGAGCAGCGTGCGCCAGAGCTTGGCGATGACCTGGGAATCGGTCGCGTCACGGCCGTACGCCTTTACCTCGATGGCCTCACCACCGCGCAATCGACCGACTAGGCGGCGGACGCCCCACGACTGGTCGTGGGCAATCGCCAGGTCGTCGGACGGCAACCCGATCCGCGCAAGTGCGTCTCGTACCGTCTTCGTGTCCGGGTAGCCCAGGGGCGACCCAAACCCAAGGAGGACAGCCCCAGCAGACACCAGTCCGACACCGACCGCTGCCACTGCACCTGATGGAACGCTGATGGCCAAAACCACCGCCGCTGCACTGACGATAAACACGATGAACCAGCCCAACCGCCGAATCGGTCGAGCGAGGAAGGGCGTTGACGCGACGAGGATTGCGGTGATGCTTGCCACGCGCAAGACCGGGAACTGGCTTCTTATCGGACCGCTCATGAACTCGCTGATGAATGTCGGCCAAAGATCACCAAAGAGGTCGACCAACACCAGAGTCACAACTGACGAGATCACAGTGGCGAGGACAACGTCGCGCAACCCGGCCCAGCGCCGGTTCCATAGCAGCACGACGATCACAACGATGGAGTAGATAAGGCCCAGCGTGTATCCGAAGGCGAGCAGGGCCACGGCCCAATCCGGCAGGGCTTGGGCGAACTTGGTGAGGGCGTCCTGAAACGGATCCGAAAGTTTAAAGACCAGCAGGCTCCACGAGACGAGCAGCAGGCCAACAACGACCATCGTGACGTCGCGGGCACGCCTGGCCCGCGGTTGATCGGCAGTTGCAATGAGGTACGAGGGCCGACTCTGGCTCATCGCTGGGGTGCTCGCTGCTGAGCCGGTGCCGACTGGGGTGCCGGTTGCTGGGCCGCTGGCCGCGTGTCCATTACCGCCTCCGTTCCTCGTTGCTCCAACTCGCTGCCGAAGCCGTGACGATCCACCTCAAGACCTTGAGGTGGGTCACAGATTAGACCCCCGCCAGCCAGTCTCACCTGCTCAACGGGACAACCCGCACGCGCGCCCTGCGCAAACGCGGGGACTTGTACGGATGGGATGGCGGCAGAAGCGGCGGACGACAAAGGTGCCGGAGTTGCGTCTTTGCGTGGGCGCAATCGGTCAGTTGACGCTTCCGTCTGCGGCCAGCTTGGCGACTAACCGAGGTTGCCAGGCGAGATGCTCGGCACCCTGCCTTCAGCCGTGACGTTGACGACGTACAGCACGCCGGAGTCACCGGAGACTGTGAGCTTCGCGGTTCCCTGACCCACCACAACGGCGCCACCGTTGAACGAGGCGCCTCCCTCGGTTCGTGGTCCCGTGACCTTGAGCACCGAGGTGTTGTTGGTCGCGATCGTGGTGGCGTCGGCAGTGGTGACGTTGAGGGTGTTGCCGACCTTGACGTTGAGGTTGCCCGCACCGGTCACCTCGATCGGCGCGACCACGGAGTTGCCGGTGGATTCGCTTGCGCTCGCGGAGTTGGTCGGCGATGCGCTGGTGGAACTCGATGAGTCCGACGAGCAGGCCGTCAGCAGGATGCCAACTGCGGCTACGGAGGTTGCCAGAACGAGGGTTCGATTCGCGATGCGCATGCGGTGAGCGTAGGGGAGTTGATGTTCGCTCGCACGCCGACAATGCGTTTGCCACAACCGCTGCTGGGACTAGCGGGACCGGCAGCCCGCTGGGCTCGTGTCGGGATCGATCGTGATGCGAAGCGTGCCATTGTGCGGCAGTTGGACGATCGGGTTGCGATCCTGGGAATCGTTGAAGGTATCGCCGTAGGGAAAGCCGTACGCATCAGTCAGCGGCCACAGAGTTGCGGCCCAAACGTTGTAGTACGGGTGGTTCGGCTGCGCTGCCTCGAAGGGTCCGGGATCACTGCTGACGTTGAAGTTCGCGCTGTCGTTGCCGTAGCTGGGGTTGCCCCAGAAGCCATACGTGAAACCGGCGACCAGGTCTCGGTAGACCGCCCCGTACACATCGTTGCCGCTGTGCCGGACGCCGTTGATGTAGTACGGGCTGTTGTTCCCATAGATCCCGTTCGTGTCGTTGGTGCTGTTGCCAACGAGCGAACTGCCTGCCACGTAGAGCTGGCCGAGGTGGCTGGGTCCTTGGTCGGTCAGGGTGATCGATCCAGGTCCGTTGGGGTCGGTCGCGTCGGGAGCTACCGTCCCTGTGAATCGGTAGGTCGTGCCCATGGCCGATCCGCGGATGGTCAGTTGCTGACCGGTAAGAGAACTGACGTAGGAATCGAACCGTGGGTATCCGCTGGGGTGCAGGCCACTGGAAATGTTCGGCGAGACCAGCCGGAGAAAGTTGCCCTGCGCATCGGTACGAACGATCTTGTTGTAGTCCCCGCCCGCGGCCGTGAGCTTGGCACGGACTGAGTCCTGCACAACGTCGGTGTAACAGCGCCACTTCTTGGCCGCGACCGGGTTCCCGGCCGCATCGAACGTCTCGATGTCCATCGGAATGCCAAGCATGTCGACCGCGCTGAGGTTCGCGACACCGGGATAGGTGAGTTCGACGGCATCGAACCTGACGTCGGATGCGTCCGGACTCGGGAACACCTTCGATGCAAGCGGATGGCCGAGGGTGACCCAGACCCGGCCCGAACTGACGTTGTCGAGGGTGAATGACGAACGTTGCGAGAGTGGCAGTTCAGCAGCGGTCGAGCCGTTGCCCGTTGCCGAGACCCACGTCTTGTCCGCCGGGTAGGAAGAGTTGCGGCTCGTGACTACGACTGTGAGGCCGTTGCCACCGGGAGGGACGGTCGTTGGCGGCGTCGGCGTGGGCGGTGTCGGAGTGGTGGGGGCAGGCGGTGTCGTGGGAGGAGTGACCGGCGTGGTCGGAGCGGGCGTGGGCGTAGCGGTCGGCGTCGCCGCGGGGGGACGAGCGGCAATGCCGCAGATCACCCCATCACGGTTGCGGTCCTTGCGCGAATTGCGGCGGTAGGCACGCAGGCTCACTGCCGGTCGGACCCGACCTCGATTTCGGAACTTCTTGGCGGCCCGCCGGTTCTTCGCAATTCCAACTGGGAATTTCCGATTGATGGCCCGGCACGGCCTGTCTGACTTCTGACTCCGCAGTTGCGTTGACTTGACCGTTGCGGCGCCGACCGCATCGGTTCTGGCCGCGGACTGAGCAGATTGAGGCCCAACGAACACAGCAATCAGAACCAGGACGAGCCCTGCTGCCAGGGAAAGCGCTGTTCGCTTGATCGACCGCGCCATTGCGCCACCATGACACGGATCTGGCGGCCTGACACCCTGGAAACCCTCCTGAGTCGCGAGTGGACAAATACACGTCCAAAACGTCAACCGACGGTGACCTTTCGAGGTGAAGCCTCACTCCTCCGGGTGATGGGAGATCAGCCGCCGTCACTGCGGAGTCGGCGGCATCGGCACTCAAGATTGATCTCCTGTTGGGAACAGATCCGAGCGCGCGCGTGTTGACGCTTGCGGCTCCAGAGAGATGGTCGTCGGTACCTGGCCGACCATCCAGCAACCCTCGTCGTTGATGCGGGGTGCTCCAGGGGAAGAGCTGGTCACTCGAAACGTCGAGCGACAAGATCGGCGACTGGCGCGAT
>JAGNDY010000062.1 GCA_018003655.1 Candidatus Nanopelagicales bacterium | reverse complement strand
AAACGGCGGCGGCGCTGGTCATGATTCGAGCGGGAGTTCGGTAGTTGATCGTCAACCGTGCGATTCGCCAGCGGTCCTGCACGAAGGGCGCGAGCGCGTCGCGCCACGACCCGACGCCACCTGCTGCCGCGGTTTGGTCAGGATCACCGACCAATGTCATGGATCTGGCCGGACATCGGCGCATGACCATTCGCCACTGCATTGCCGTTAGTTCCTGTGCCTCGTCAACGACCAGGTGGCCGTAGGCCCACTCGCGATCGGCAGCCGCCCGCTCCGCCAATGGCGCGCGCGGTTCAGTTTGCGAGAACCGCTCGGCGAACTTCTCGGCGGTAATCATCTTCGCGGCGGCACCGCTACTGGCCAAAACCTCACGTGCGTAGGCGACCTCAGCGGCATTGGCTCGTGCTTTGGCCGCGGCGATGGTCGCTTCGTGCGGATCCCATTCACCGAGCAACTCGGCTGCCTCGTCCAATAGCGGCACGTCATTAGTGGTCCATGGGGACCCGGCGGGCCGCAACAACACGTCGATCTGCGTATCGGTCAGGTCGCTTGCTGCGGCACGGAGAGCGTCCCGGCTGCCGAGCAAATCGGCTACCAGCCGCTCGGCGGTCACAGGCATCCAACAGAGGTTGACTTCCCGGCGAACATCGCGACTCTCACGTAGGTCAGCGATGAGGTCCTGGCGGGCGTCGTTGTCGATGTTCATCCGGAGTTTGCGCGCGAGCTGATCGGCGAGCCGGGCGATGACCTCGCGAACAAATACGACTCGTGCGCGGTTGTGCGGCTTCCGGGTATCGCGAGCTCTGCGGATGGCTGCGGCCACGTCGTGCGGCTTTAGTTCGATCATGGTGCCATCGATGTCCAACGGGATCGGCTTCGACGGAACGCGCTGGCGCAGTCGAACCGCGCGTCGAATCACCTCGGTCATTCGCAGATTGCCCTTGATAGCGGATACGGCAGGATCATCGACCGCTACGGCATCCACGCCCGGGAAGAGTTGCCCGAGACTCTGCATGACGACGCCCGTCTCACCGAGCGCCGGCAGCACGCGGTCGATGTAGGACATGAAACGTGGGCTCGGCCCGATGATCAGCGCCCCGGAGCGCGCGATCTTGTCTCTGTGCGCGTACAGCAGGTAGGCCACCCGATGAAGCGCGACAACCGTCTTGCCCGTTCCAGGCCCGCCCTGAACAACCAGGATGCCCCGGAGCTCGGATCGGATGATGGCGTCTTGCTCGGCCTGAATGGTGGAGACGATGTCACGCATGTGCCCGGTCCGGGCCGCGTCCAACGAGGTTAAGAGTGAATCGTTGCCCGTGACGGACTCGCGCGCCTCGTCACCCAAGGCGGCAAGCATCAAAACGTCATCATCGATGCCGACCACGACGCGTCCCTCGGTTGCCAGGTGGCGGCGACGAGCGATGCCCAATGGCTGGGCCGCTGTCGCTTGGTAGAAGGGCGCAGCCGCGTCGGCTCGCCAATCCATCAGCAGCGGGTTGGCGGCTTCATCTGAGAGCCCCGTTCGGCCGATATAGCGCTTGTTGCCGTCAGCTGAATCGAGTCGACCGAAACACAAGCGCTCGTTGACAGAACGAAGGGAGGCGCTGCGATCTTCGAGCATGGCGACCATGGCCTCGCGCTCGGAATGACTGGCGGGGGTACCGGTGATCGGTGCCTTCCGCTCAGCTGCCAGCCGGATATCGACGTCTGCGAGGACCTCGTCGAGGCGCTGGTAAAGACCGTTGATGACCACCTGCTCGGCGGCAATCTGCTGCGCTGCGACATCGGTGTGCGCCTCGTCGGGACGGGGGTGTGCGTTCACCAGCTGCCCTCGTGTCCCTTGGGTGAAATCACTGTCTGCGTAGGTGTCCGGCTAAAGCGTGCGAGCCAGCAAATACTCATACCGTGCGACGAGCGTATCGAGTGAAGCAGATGCCGAGGCGGGTCCGGGAACCGCCCTGCGGAGCTCAATATGGATCTCGGCGTGTGGAGTTGCGGTTCGTGACGCCAACTCGCGAACCAGTTGGTTTATCGCAACCCGCGTTTCCTTGGCATCGCGCCAGGACTGCGGTTGGTTCGGAGCCTGAGACGACACGTCCAGGCTGGCCGTGGAGGCGCGCTTTCGGGCGTCGCCGTCCCGCGAAGCCAACAAGACTGCCGTCTGTTCGGCATCGAGCAGACCGGGAATCCCCAGGTACTCCTCCTCCTCGGCGGTCACGTTGGCAACCACTGCGCGGCCACCGTGCAGCACGTGCGCGAATTCCGCCTGCGCGTCCAATGCCGTGAACTCGCCGACGGAATCGCCCACGAGGCGCTCGATCGACATCTCGTCGAGCCCGGCGTCGGCAGGTCCGGCGAGTCTCACAATGTGATTGCGCTCTTCCTCCAACCGCGCGGCAAGCTCAAGCAGAGGTCGCACGGCGGGCAAGAATACGGTTGCCGTCTCGTGCGTTGCCCGGGCGCGCACAACGCGACCCACCGCTTGAGCAAAGAACAACGGCGTTCGATATGACGTGAGGAATCCCAGCGCACAGGCGCGCACAATATCGACGCCTTCAGACACCATCCGCACGCAGATTGCCATCCGTTGGGTGCCCTTGTCGAATGCTTCTATCTTCTTGCTCGCGCGCGGATCGTCGCTCAGGATGACGACCGGAGCTTCGCCGGTGATCTTCTTCGCAATTTTGGCGTAGGCGCGTGCGGAATCCTGATCGGGGGCGAGGATCAAGCCAGCAGCGTCCGGGATGCCATTGGCACGCAGGTGACTGATGCGATCGTCGACGGCGGCCAGAACGTGCGGAACCCAGTCGCCATTGGGGTCCAATGCGGTGCGCCAGGCGGCATCCTCCGCGGCACGACTCGCCGGGTCGCTCAAGGAGGCGCTGAGCACCTCGCCCGCACTATTCATCCATCGGCTGGTGCCTGCATAGGCCGCAAAGAAGACCGGGCGAACGACGGCATCGGCTAGCGCCTGCCGATACCCGTAGCTGAAGTCTGCGATCGATTCCAGGTCGCCGTCAGAGTTGTCCTCATATCGCACGAACGGAATCCGTTCAGTTGGATCAGTTCGGAACGGAGTGCCGGTCAGACTGAGTCGACGTTTGGCCGGCGCAAACGCCTCAAAGACGGCCTCGCCCCAACTCAGTGAGTCCCCGGCGTGGTGGATCTCGTCGAGGATCACCAGCGATCGGCGCGTCTCGGTGCGCGCCCTATGGAGCATCGGGTGAGCAGCAACTTGCGCGTAGGTCGTCACGTATCCGTCCACGTCGGAGCGAAGCTTCGATCCGGTGTTCTTCAGCGTCGGATCAAGTAGCAGTCCGCAAGCGCTCGCCGCATCTGCCCACTGAGTTCGCAGATGATCGGTCGGGGCAACCACGATGATGCGATCGATCGCGCGGCGTTGCTTGAGCCGGGCGGCCAGCGTGAGGGCAAACGTGGTCTTCCCAGCGCCAGGGGTCGCGGTGGCCAAGAAGTCGGTTGGTTGGTTGACCTCGTACTGGCTCAGGGCGTCGACCTGCCATGCCCTAAGTCCCCCCACCGGGGTCCAACCCACTAGGGGTTGCCCATCGACCAGGGTCGGTGACGAGGAGTTCACGTGCGCCCTCCGCAGGATTCGACTGAATCCGCATCATGCCTGATGCGGCGACCCGGCTAGCCGACGCCTTGCCGCATCGGCACCGTGGTGTATTCCACATGTGTCGTTGCCCGAGGGGAGGGGGACCGCCATAGCCAGCCAGCCCCACCGGTCAAGCGGAAACCTTGTTCTCGCATGTGATGATCATCTGCCGCAACTGCCCAAGCGGTACCGGTCTCCCGAAGTAGAAACCCTGCGCGAATTGGCAGCCGAGCTTGCGCAGCGTGACCAGTTGATCAAGCGATTCCACGCCCTCGGCCAAGCTGTTGGCGCCAACGGCACTCGCGGTCGCGATCACCCTCCCAGCAGTTGCGGTGTCACGGGCATCGACTGCAACGCCAGCAATGACACGTCGGTCGATCTTCAGCACATCGATCGGCAGGCCCTTGAGTGCCGGGATCGACTGCGAGTTGGAGCCGAAGTCATCCATCGAGATCTGCACGCCGAGATCGGCCATTGCCGTCACGGCGTCGCGCGCGACTGCCTGGTCGGCCATCAGGGATGCCTCCGTGATGTCGATCAGCAACCTTGGCGGCGCGAGGCCGTTGTCCCGCAGGGTTTGCTGAACAAAGCTCACCAGACCAGGGGCAGACAGCTGACTGGGGGTGAAGTTGACGCCAACCTGGAGTCGGGCAAACCGTGCGCGCCAGGCGGCCGCCTGGCGACACGCCTCCCGCAGAACCCACATTCCCAGCGGAACGATGAGTCCGCTGCTCTCAGCAATGGGGATGAATTGCAGTGGCGGGATCAGGCCCTTGGTCGGGTGATTCCAGCGAACCAAAGCCTCGATACCGACGACCTCGCCATTCGCAAGCGCCACGATGGGTTGGTAATGCAGAACCAACTGGCCGGAGTCGATCGCGTTCATGACTTCAAGCTCGGTGCCCTCAGCAGTTTGCTGTGGGGGCAGTGGTTCGGGTCGGTGCAAACTGCCAGAGGTCGGTGTGGTTGTTGGATTTGGTGGTGCGAGTCCGGCCAGTTCCCGCGACGATCGAACATCGGCAAAGACAATCGCATCGGCCAGCGAGCGAGCACCAAAGCTGCGCGCGACCAGAACATCCTGTGCTCCGGAGGCCAACAGTTCCGCTGCTTCAATCCGGTCGTGTTCGCTGACGATGACCACGATGGGTTCGTCCGGCAGACTGGCAACCAGTTCAGCCAGAATTATCCGGAGCCGACTGCGCGACCACTGCGCACGGTGGTCCGCTCCAGAGTCAAGCAGAACGGCACTGGCCTCCGCGGACTTCTTGACCGCGTCCACAGCGGCCTCGACCCGAGTACACCGCGTGAAGCGCCAATCAGCCATCTCCGTCTCAAGCATGCCGACTATTTGTTGTGCGACGGACTTCGCCGGGGACAAGACGACGACGTGGGAAGCCGGTCGATCCCACGTCGACCAAACAACCCTCGTGGACATTCGTCACCCACGTTCACAGTAGGTATTCACAACTCTTGTGGAACCTACGTTGATCCTGGCGACCAACCGCCTGCGAAGCAATCCGAACGGGCTTCGCCTGACCTGAACGGAGGTTTGCGGTTACGCGCTCGTGACTATTGACACCTGGCGGATTCCGTGTGCGGTCAGTGACAGAACCAGTGCCCAGATGTAGCCGATGATGGTCCAACCGAGGAGGAGGTTGATCCATCCGATCATTCCCGAATTTGCCTTGCCACGGGTAGCAGCGATCGCCCACGGCAACAAATAGAGACCGGACAGCACGGCGCAGATCCAAGCGATGATCGTTTGAGTCGGCTTGCTCTCCTGGTCGGTAATTGCAACCACTTGCTCAGACATTGGCGATCCTCACAGTTGAAGGGTGAGACTTCAGTCTCGTGATCATGGTCTGACCAATTCGCTCGCCGGTCAAACTGGGCGCGTTGTTCGTATGCTCAAGCTTGTGATCTGGTTCGGAGTTGTCGCCGTGGCCATCCTTGCAGTCGTCTACAGTCTGCTGAGCAACCGGGCGACCCGTGCGAACGTGTCCGCCCCAATGCTGTTCCTGGTGGCTGGGGCGGTGTTCTTCGTCTTCGGAGACCGGGTAGCTGTCGAGAGTGCGCAATTGCACCTACTCGCCGAAGCCACTCTGGTCGTCGTCCTCTTCCACGACGCATCAACGGTCCAGTTGCGTCGGCTGCGCTCGGATATTCAGTTGCCGGCCAGGTTGTTGGGTATTGGGTTCCCACTGGCGTTGATAGCGACAGCAGTGGTTGTAGCCATGGTCTTTCCCGAGTTGCCGCTGGCGGCAGCGATTCTTGTCGCGGCCAGTATCACTCCGACTGACGCGGGCCTTGGCGCAGCGACGGTGCTCAATCCCGTGGTTCCACTCCGAGTGAGACGGGCGCTAAACGTTGAGAGCGGGTTGAACGACGGGCTTGCGACGCCGGTGGTTCTCCTCGCATTGGCAACACTCGGCAGCAGTGAGGGGGAGAGCACGTTGCCGATCTTCTCTGTGACGATTCTCCCCGTTCTGCTCGCACTGTTGATCGGTGTTGGGATCGCGGGCTTGGCCGCAGTTAGTGTCGACGCCTCTCGGCGGGTTGGCGTGAGTAGTGCCCGGACACGCTCGATTGCCGTGCTCTTTGTTCCAGTGCTCTGTTTCGCGGTGTGCGAACTTGCGTCAGCGAACATCTTCATTGCAGCGTTCGTGGCTGGATTGACCTTCGGGGCGATGTCGACCAGCGACACAGAGGAGCCAGAAGTGTCGGAGTTGCTGGAGACCACCGCAGACCTCCTCGGCTACGTGGTCTGGTTCCTCGCGGGCTCTCTGATCGCCCTGGTCGTCAGCACTGGGATCTCGTGGAAGTGGGTGCTGGTCGCGGTTCTAGCCCTGACACTGCTGCGAATCGTCCCGGTAGGCATGAGTTTGATTGGGAGCAAGCTGGCTTGGCCCAGCGTGACGTTCATTGGTTGGTTCGGCCCCCGGGGCCTGGCCACGGTCATCTTCGGGTTACTCACGGTGGAGGAGTTGGGCAGCGAGCAGCCAATCGTACGAACGATTGTTGGGGTCATGAGCATGGTCGTGGTCTTCAGCGTGGTTGCGCACGGAATCACTGCCGGACCGCTTGCGCGTCGCTACGGTCGCTGGGCTGAGAAAAACGCTCAGATTGAAACACGGGTAGATGCAGCCGAGCCACGGTCGCGCGGACATCTTGGATCGCGGGGGAGTCGCGGCGCTTCGTCCGAGCCGAGGAACGTTCGATGATCGAGCCTTGGAAGTGTCCGCGCGCCTGAATCGGGAGTCCGAGTTACTCGACTAGAGCACCGCTTCGCGCTTGACGGCCGCGGCAACGTCGTCGGAAAGCTCTGGGCCGACGATGTCGTAATCGGCCAGCACGACGGCCGCCTCACTTGCATCGGAGACCAAGTGGAACGGGACACCCTCGGACTTCAGCTCGATTTCCTGTGCTCGGAGTTCCTCCGCGCGCTCGGCCATGTGGTCACCCACATCAAGAATGATGATGGCCTTCACTCGACCTGGGAACTCGCGCGCGGCCTCGATGTACACCAACGGGTCGTTCTGGCCGGAGTCGCCGATCAGCAGGAAGGAGGTCCGCGGGTACGAGGCGAATAGACGCGCGAGAGTCGAGCGTTTGTGTTCCTTTCCGGACCGCATGACGTATCGGTCTTGGGGTCCCCAATCCGTCAGGAACATAACGCCCTTGGGGAACCCACGCGCCTCCAAGAAGTCCGTGATCATCTCGTACAGGTTCCAGGGGCCGGTGGACACATAGAAGAAGCTCGGCGCGGCCTCCGCACCGTTGGCCTCGCGGATTCCCTGATAGAGCGTGGCCATACCCGGCACCGGACGCCGCGAATCGGGGCTGCGCAAGATCGTGTTCTTGAATGCCACAAATCCTTCGGTGAGCCCAGTACGTAGCACGGTGTCGTCTATGTCGCTGACGACCGCGAGCGCACGTTGGTCCGGTACCAGGAACTCGCCCGTCACGATCTGCGGGACTTCGCTGCGGTCGTCCGGCTCAGTGACGCAGTGATATTCGTACCAGTCCGGATCGAGGTCGCCGGTCACGACCGACCCGCGGGCATAGCCGTGCCGATCGCTGTGTGCATCCGCCCGGTTCCCGCGGAAAAGAAGATGCAGGTGCACCCCGGGCAGGGCTAGCGCGACAAACCGACGCAGGTTGGTTCGAACCACTTTCGGATCGGCGACGACGCTGGCTGCGTCTGGAACGACCGGCTCCTCGGCCACCCGCACAATGAAGCTGGCCTGACCATTGGAGCCAAAACCACGGTATGCCGCAATGTGCGTCGCCCGCAGTGTCCCCTTGCCGATCTTGCGCTCTCGGCGGGCTTGGGAAACCCGCTCTTCCAGCGAACTCACCAGGCGTGCGGTTTGCGCACTTCGGGCGGCGCGATCGGCGACCGATCCGCTGGACCGAAAGGCGCCACCGAGAATGCCGCCAGCACCACGGATCAAGCCCCGCAGGCCACCCGACCCGTCAACACCGTCGGACTCATCGGAGGTGGCGTCATCCGATTGCTGGTCGTCAACTGACATGTGCCCAATGTTTCATGAACGGGGCGACCGTTTCCCCCTTGGTGGATCGTCGCCCCGGTCCAAAGGGGACGGTTAACGCATTACTGACCATCGTGGTCTGGCCGCTCCAACGCGGGGCCTAGCCCTAGCTTCGCGTAGGTTGCACCGATGCAGCGATCCATCACGACCTGCAATCCGGCTGCGCTCGCGATCGCTTCGGCTTCCGGGGAGACAATCCCGAGCTGCAGCCACAGAACCTTTGCGCCAACCTCGACAGCCTGCTCCGCGATCGCTGGCGCCTCGGCGGCAGGTCGGAAGACGTCGACGACGTCGATCGTCTGAGCGACGTCGGCCAAGTTGGTGACAGCGTCTCGGCCAAAGATCGAACCCCCGCGCGGATTGACCGGGATCACGTCTTTCCCTTGTTCTTGCAGGTACTGCGGAATGCGGTGCGACGCCTTGGCCGAGTCGGCGGAGGCGCCGACGACGGCAATTGTCACGGCCGACTCCAGAATGTCGCGCAGTCGGTTCTTCTCTGCTTCGTCCATTGAAGGTGCCTTTCAGCTTTGACGCGACGCAGACGCTACTCGCGCAGCGGAACTCCCTGAGCGTCTGTGCGGAACGACTGTGCTTGGGCAAGGATCATGATTCCTTCGATCAGACCCCAGATCGACCCGATTCCACACGTGACTACCGTGACCAGGATCTGCAGAATCCCAATCGTGGTGTAGCCGAGGTAGAAGCGATGCACTCCAAGTCCACCGAGGAAGATTCCGAGCAGGCCCGCCGCGAGCCGTGACTTCGCGCGTGGGTCGTAGGGCTCCTGGATGGCCGCTGGAGGCCCGGGCTGCGCATATTGCGGCTGAGGCGTTGGCGGCGGAGTGTATGGCTGACCGTACGGCGAGTCAGCTGCGCTGCCCGGTTGCCCGAGCGGTGGCGTCAGCGGGACCTCGTTCGGCTCGTTCTCTCCGGGTGGTTGCTCAGTGGACATCCTCGGCTCCTCCGATTCGATGGTGAGAGTTTGGCGGTCTGCTAGCCAATGATCTCGAACTCGTAACCAACGAACAGACCCGTCGCTGATATCCCGACCGTACCCAGCAAGATGCGCTCAAGTTCCACAGGGTTCTTTGAGCCGTCCACGGGCAGGTCCATGACCAGGCTCCCGGACTCGTTGATCACGCCTCCGTCCTTGCCGCCAGCCGGTCTCACAGACGGCTCCACGCCCAAGCTGTCCAGCAGTGAACTGCGCACCATGTTCGCGGCTTCCGGTGCAACAGCCAACGGGACCGCGTGGTTGACGCCAAGGCGAGATACGAACTTCGATTGATCGACCAGAATGACTCTGCTGCTAGCGGCAGCAAAGACAAACTGCTCCCTGACGAACGCCCCGCCCCGGCCCTTAATCATGTTGTGATCGGGGTCGACCTCGTCGGCCCCGTCGAAGCACCAATCAGGTCGCGAGGCCAGCAACGTGGTCACGGGTAAACCCAATGCGGCGCAATATGACTCGATCTCGATGGACGTGGGAACACAGGTGACGCTCAAGCCCTGAGAATGGACCCGCTCGGCGAGTGCGAGCAATGCCAGGAAACTCGTGCTGCCCGAGCCAATACCGATGACTTGCCCATCGGCTGCACGATTGGCAAGCTGCCTCGCGATCTCGCGCTTGGAGTCGAGGTTGGAAATCTCCGTTGGCCACTTTGGCGTGGCTTGGCCCTCCCAGTGCATGAACGCTGGCTCCCTGCTCGACGATGGATCATTCGTCGGCAGCTTACGGTCTCAGAGGTGGCGAACGCTACGAACGGAGCTGGACTGGCCCTGACCATCGGGTGTCGGAGCTTGCTCGGACAGTCGTCCGACTGGGCGATGGCTAGGCCGAATGGGTGAAGATGAGTTGGCGCACTCAAGTCGAGTAGCGCTTGCACCGAAGGTTGTCGAGTGCGTGGGGTGCAGCGTATGGGACTGCGACTCTGGGTCTGCGCTGCCCTTTTTCTTGTGTTCGCGATCGTCATGTCGTTTCAGTTGCTTCCGGCGCCGGTAGGCGCGATCACCTCGTACTCCGTCCGATCGGTCACCGTTCTGGTGGCGGCTTGGGCGATGGCCGCAGCGTCCCGACGAACCCAAGGGAGGCTGCGTCGCGCCAGGCTGCTGATCAGCCTGTCGCTGATCGTCGGTGCCCTGGGCGGCGCAGTCTCGGTGATCATCACTCTGGCTACGGGCGCACTTCCACCGATTCCGTCCGTCGGCGACTTTCTGTTCTTCGCAATCCTGCCGCTGACGATCGCTGGTTTGCTCAGCTATCCGGTATCCAACGACCGACTGGGTTCCGGTGCCCGAAGCCTTCTCGATGGCGCGGTTGCGGCGGCAGGCCTCTGGTTCGTTGTGTACTCGCTGTTGTTGGAGCCAACCGGCGTGGGCAGCGGCCGATCCGCGATCGCCCAGATGGTGATCCTCGGCTATCCGGCAACGGATGTCTTTGTCATTGCAATGGCTGCCGGTGTGCTGGTCAGGGTCAATGCACGAGCGCGCCGGGAATTGGTCATTCTCGCTGCCGGACTCTCCCTGGTGGCCCTTAGCGACATCTTTTACACCTCCCTGGCAGCGGTGGGTCGGTACCAGCCCGAGAGCTGGGTTGTCGTCATTGCCGAGGCCGGACTGTTGCTCGTGCTGATAGGTGCATGGTCCGCGAACACCGCCGATGAGTCACTCAACCAGCCCAGCCGTGTCCACCTGGACCTTGTTCAGCGGTGGAGCCAACCGCTGTACCTACTGCCGCTGGCTCCGGTTGCATTGGCCGTCGTGGTGGGATTTGCCCAGTGGGCCGCCGGAAACCTGCCGACTTCGGTGGGTGCCGCGATACTCCTTGCCATGATTACGCTGCTGGCGGTGCGTGAGCTCGTCGGCAATCGCGATCGCGTCGCTCTGCTCTCGCGGGTTCGTAACCGTGAGCAACTCTTCCGTTCGCTGGTCGTTGGTTCGTCGGACCTGGTCACTCTGCATGAGGCCAATGGCGACGTCAGGTACGCCAGTCCGGCGCTCGCCCTAGCCGTGGGCAGGGGCGAGTACGAGTTGCGCGGGAGCGGCCTGGCCGAGGTTGTTCACCCGGATGACCACCGAGGCGTCATGCAGGCGCTCTACAAAGTCCAACACCAGCCGGGTGCCAGTACCGAGGTACTGAGCCGGGTGCGCGACCCCCAAGGCGAGTGGCGGTGGATGGAAAGCCGACTGCACAACCTGCTCGATGATCCGCACGTCCGGGGCATTGTGTGCAACAGCCGCGACGTACATGAGCAGTACCTGCTTCGGGAACAACTCAGTCACGACGCGTCCCACGATGCTCTCACCGGACTCGGCAACCTCGCGCACGCACGCCAGCTATTGGAAGACCACGAGTTTGGCTCGATGCTCGGTTGCTCAACGGTTCTGCTCGCCGACCTCGACGGCTTCAAAGCGATCAACGACACGTACGGACACGCGTGTGGCGACAGCGTCTTGGAGGCAGTCGGGTCGCGGCTTCGCG
>JAGNDY010000061.1 GCA_018003655.1 Candidatus Nanopelagicales bacterium | reverse complement strand
AGGTCCCGACCATTCACAAGCGGGACTTCGAGGTACATCGTCCCGAGGGTGTCGCTCGTCGTGGCATCAAAAGGAACCGATTCGACGAGGGCACCCTTTGCCAATAGGTAGCCGGACAAGCCGGGAATGTCCGCGATCTCCACAGCCGGGGCCTCGTTCCAGGCGATGGAACTCGGATCCTCGTTGGCCAACAACCACTTTTGCCCCACCCGCCCTTGCCAGGCCGACGACAACGATCCAATTGAGCGGGTCCGCTGGCCGAGAGCGTCGTCGACGTAGTAGGTCCCGGTGCCACCGAGGCTGCGTTTGACCAGGTAGGTGCGGCCCCACGCCTTGACCGTCCGGAGAGAGATACCCGAAGACTTGGTGGACCAGAAGGCCCCACCCTTGCGTCGCACCAAACGGCCGGGCTGGTTGACCCACTTGCCGTCGCTTAGGAATGCCACCTTTAACGACCGGTCCTTGCCCGCGGCCACCCGCACCACTGCCGCCTGACTCGTGAATATGCCCGTCATCTTCCTGATGTCCTTGGCAATCGCCTTCGCCTTGGCGGGCTTGCCGGTGATCTCCTTGGGTAACTCGCCGATTGCGCCGGTCTCAACCAGGGCATTGAGCGCAACTGTGTGCGCGATCGTCTCGGCGCTTCCGGAGCTGAAACCTCTGCCGGCGCCCTCAACAACGACCGCCAGGCCCTGATCGGGAGCAATCACGAAGCCGGCGTGGTACTGGCCGATGTCGCCACCCTTGGTCCAGCCGCGTACACCGGCTGACTTCAGGGCGGGGTCCGCCACAGTGTCCCAGCCGAGGCCGTATCGGAAGCCGCTCGGCGATCCCGCCCGCAGCGTGGTGGCTGTCTGGTCAACGCTCATCTTGCGCACGGCAGAGCTGGAGAGAATCCGCTTGCCGCCGACCACCCCGTCGCCGGTGAAAACCTTGGCCAATCTGGCCATGTCGTCCGACGTCGACAGCAGACCGCCGGCGGCGAGGACGTTGATGACGTCGAAAGGCTCGGGCTTCCCACCTTGAATGACGGGTGCGAACTCTCCCGGCGCTGGCACCGAATCCGCGTAGGCCGAGTGCCGCATGCCCAGCGGTGTGAAGATATTCCTGGCCGCATACTCCTGGAGTGGCACTCCCGAGACGCGCTCCACAACTACACCCGCCAAGGTGAAGCAGTCGTTGCAGTACACGTTCATCGCGCCGGGAGTCGTCTTCAAGTGGGAGTTGCGCAGCCCAGCCATGACACCGCTGACGTAGCTAGGTATTGGCTTGGTGCTGAGGCCGTTGGCATAGTCGCTGCCGGGCAGGCCAGCCGAGTGGTTGAGCAGCATCCGAACGGTTATCTGCTGGTACTGGGGCGACGCCATCGAAAAGTCCGGCACATACCGAGTGATCGGGGCATCGAGCGAGATCTTGCCTTGATCGACCAACTGCATCACAGCGATCGTTGTGACCACCTTGGCCACCGACCCGACCCCGTACTTGGCGGTGGGTGACGGCTTCCGTCCAGCCTGGTTGACACGGCCGAAGGTCTGGCTCCACACCGTCTTGCCGTTGGAGACCAACGCGACTGACGCCGAGGTCGTCTTCGTCTCCTTCAGTGCCTTCCGGACGGCCTTGCGACCCTCTTTGATTGTCTTCGCGAAAGTCAGCTGCTTGCGTTGCTGCGCGGTTTGTACGGCCTGTGCTGACGGAACCCCGACGAATACCGTTGTGGTCGTCAGGATTGCGATCAGGATCTTGAAGGTGCGCATTCTGTGACCCCTCCGCGGGGCGCAGAGGCACGCTCCAGATTGGAGAGTACATGTCCGGCGGCCTCGGGACACCGTGCGCAAGCGTCTAGCTCGGCATTCAGGGGAAGCGAGATCAGCTGCGACACAAGCGAATCCAGGTTCACCCAGGTCCGAGCAACTCACTCATGGACGTGGCCGAGAGCTGTGTGAAACGGGCTGGTGCCCCGGAGCGGAATCGAACCGCTGGCCTACCGCTTAGGAGGCGGTCGCTCTATCCGACTGAGCTACCGGGGCGTGCGAGCCTGCAGCAGCGAAACCACTGAGCCTTTGTCGCCCCGCAGAGGTTACAGCAGCGAGTGCGCCCGGCTCGTCGGAAGCGGTGACCTGCACCCTGACTTGCTTCAGCGAGCGGAGTGCAATCAACTGAAGCAGTGAAGTCATCGGCTCTAGCGGCCACCCTCGGCATTGTCTCGTTGTTGATCGCGGGCTGCGCGACCGACGCCGATCCACAGATCGTCGGAACCCCCGACACGCTCTGGCAGCAGGCCCGAGTCGTGAAGCCGGACCGTCCCTGGGTGGTCGGACTGGGGGACTCGTACATGTCCGGTGAGGGCGCGCGTTGGGCCAGCAATGGGTCGAATAATGCCACCGTCGAATTCAATGGTGGCTGGCTCGTCGGCACGGTCGATCAGGTCTACGGCGACAGTCCGGAGAATACGGAGTCGATCCCCTACTGCCACCGAAGTGCAACGGCACCGATGTTCACCGGTGCCGATGTCAACCACGCAAACTTTGCTTGTAGCGGAGCGCAGACCAACTCATTCGTGAATCAATATGGCCGCGCCAAACCTGGGATTGATTTCGACAGCATCACCGCCAGCGATGGCCAAAAGGTGGAAGGCCAAGCCGCGCAGCTTGAGAAGTTCGCCAGCACACACGATGTTGACGTGGTCACGTTGTCTATTGGTGGAAACGACCTTGGGTTTGCCGAGATCATTTCGACGTGCGTGAGCAGTTGGATAGAAGGAACCCCCTGCAAGGACTCAGCTCTGATCGCTTCCCGCGTCAACCCGACGGTCAAGCGAACTCTGACAAAGCGGGTTAAGGGAGCCATCCAGAACGTCAATACTGCAATGTCGCGCTCCGGCTACAAATCGACCGACTTCCGCCTCCTTGTTCAGTTAGGCCCTTCGCCGATCCCCAATAGCGACCAGATCGACTACGAGGACTTCTCTTTCGATCGGCAGGCCTTTGGCGGGTGCGGGATGCTGAACGCGGATCTGAACTACGCCAATGACAAGTTGCTTCCCTACTTGGACTCGATCATCACCGGCGCCGTGCAGGACATCCGCAAGGAATCGGGTTCGGCTGCCATGACTGTCGTCGACATGAAAAAGGCGCTCTACGGCCACCGCCTCTGTGAGAAGGGAACTCAGCGGCCTGAGGCCGGCACGGGCATCCCGCCAGAGGGCTTTGCCCAGGGCGTGGAATGGATCCGATTCATCTCGATCACTGCGGTCAAGCTCTACCCCGAATCCGCCGACGCGCAGGAAGCGATGCATCCGACCTACTTTGGACAACGGGCGCTCGCGTCGTGCATGACGCTCGCGGTGGACACTCCGGCAACGACCACGCGGGTGGGTTGCACCTTGGGTTCACCACTGTCGTTTGGCGACCAAGTCCTACCCAAGATGGCTCTTCAACCCGAGTAGAGCCGTCGCTGCCGGTGCCGGAGTGCGCCGACTCGTGGACGGCCGCAAGCGCGTGGGAGGATCCGGGGATGGATTGGAAACTCGAAGTCGTGGTGCTCCCAGTGGCAGATGTCGAAGGGGCCAAGGAGTTTTACGTTGATCGGCTCGGCTTCGGACTCGACGTCGATAACCAGATTTCCGACAGCTTCCGTATCGTGCAGGTGACCCCACCCGGATCCGCGTGCTCGATTACCTTTGGGACCGGCATGAGCGGTGCCGAGCCGGGTTCAGTCAAGGGTCTGCAACTGGTGGTCTCCGACATTGACGAGGCCGCCGCCCAACTCAACGATCACGGAGTCGAGAACTCTGGCATCAAGCATTTCGACAACGGTGTCCAGCAGCCGGGCAAAGGCGGACCCTGGAACAGCTTCCTGTTCTTCGATGATCCCGACGGGAATTCGTGGGCGATTCAAGAGAAGCCCGCCGACGCCTAGTGTCGACACGTTCTGATGCTCGCTGCATCATTGACGTGTGCCGCTTGACCATGTCGATGAACTGATCGAGTTGCGTCGAGGGCTGCCAGAACCGGCACGCACCTCGGCGGGCCTCACCAAGGACGCAACCGGATTGGCATTCGCCATTCCCGGCGATGCCCTGTTCTGGTTGGAAGTTGCTCCAGTCGAGGACGGGTGGCAAGTCACCGAGGTATTTCAGGTGAACTCATCGACGCCCAGTCAACGCACAGTGGTTGCTGAGGCTGTCGGTGACGATGTCGTGGACATCGTGGACCGTGAGTACCGGCGACTGCTGATCGAGCGCCGCAACGCGGCTTGCGGAACGCCTACGCGCCGCAACTCGACGCCCGGCTAGGCCCATAGCCTCGCGGTACCCCGCCTAACAGGAGAAGCCCATGACCTGCGACCGCAAGCACGTGATCATTACCGGCACGTCGTCTGGCATCGGAAAGGCCACCATGCAGGCGGCGACAGCTGCTGGGTGGCACGTTTTCGCAGGAGACCGGTCGGCGCAGAGTTCGGGTCAAACCGAGCAGTCGGGCACTGGACTCGTGACATCGGTCCACGTCGACATCACCGACGTCGACCAGATCGCCAGCGCGCAGCAGTTGATTGTCGAACACGTCGGTCAAGCGGGCCTCGACGGGCTTGCCAACATTGCCGGCATTGGGATTCCCGGGCCGTTGGAGACGATGCCGCTGGCAGATCTTCGGTTCTCGTTTGAGGTGGATGTCCTGGGCCAGGTTGCGATGACTCAGGCCATGCTGCCGCTGCTACGGGCGGCCCAAGGTCGAATAGTGTTCATCGGATCCATCGCTGATCGGATTGCCCTGCCCTTCTTCGGTGCCCTCTCAGCGTCCAAGTCCGCAATCGCGGCCATCAATGACACGTTTCGCCAGGAACTGGCGCCGTGGGGGATCGACGTGATCCTGATCGAACCTGGCTTCATTTCAACCGGTGCCGACACGGCGACAAAGGAACGGATCGACCGGCTCATTGCGGACTTCACCGTGGAGCAGCGCGCTCTCTACGGAGACATGTTTCAAGCGGCAACGGATGCGGGCTACAAGACTCAGACCGCTGGGAGCTCACCAGCCGTCGTTGCGGATGTGATTCTCGATGCTTTGACCACTGCCAAGCCGAAGAAGCACTACTTGACCGGGTCCAAGTCGCACATGGCTGCGCTGGTCGCAAAGCTTCCGCAAGGGGCGCAAGACGAACTCAAACGCAAGGGATTCGGAATGCCCGAACCCGGTTCGCTTGAAGACGACTAACACCGCGCCAGACCCCAGTGACGGTGCCCGGGCGTTCCGCTAGAACAGAGGACGATAGTGATGGGCGTGTGCGGCGCGTACCTCGCTGCCGAGGTCGAAAGTCGTCTGCGGGTGAACAGGTTCAGTAGCCGGTCGTAGTCCACGTTCTGCACCAGCTAACGAAGTTCGCGTATGCCACTTCGTGGCGTGGAAACTCCAACTGGCGTGAGCTATTCCGAGCGCACCGTGACATCCTGGGTCGTCGAGGCTGGGACGATTCCCACCTCGGCGAATCTGTTCAAAACGCGCCGCGTGAACTCGTCCGTGGCCAACCGGGCGGACCGCACCGGAACCACGAAGCGCGCCGCGAGTTCCAGGTAGTTGTCGGTCGCGTGGATGAACACTCGCGATTCGACCTCTAGACGCGCAAGGGGGTACCGGTTCACCATGTCGGCGATCGCCGCGGCGGCTTCCTTCGATGTCGAGATCCGGACGACCTCCTCGGTCAGGATCGCTTCGGCCGTGCGCCAGTCATCCCGATACGCAATCGGGATTGTGACCTCCTCCCACAGGAACTCAAACGATGCGCTGTAGTTGAATACCGGCTGTTCGAAAGTCGCCTTGTTCGAGACCGCAACGATCCGGCCGGTGTACTGGCGGCCATGGATCCAGGTATCTTCCCCGTGACTTGATCCGATCTCCATCAGCTTCGTCCGCAGGGGCGCGATATCGATCACGTCACCGTTCACTCCGCCAAATTGCACTCGGTCGCCAATCCGGAAGACGCTTCCCGAGATGACGGTGAACCAACCCGCAAGGGAACTGAAGACACCCTGGAGCGCGACCACGAGGCCAGCCGCTATGAGTCCCAGAAGCAGCCCCAGCTGGCCGGCGAAAGGTCGCCACAAGATGCCCAAAGCAATCAGGGTCAGGACGACCGTGACGTAGTGGGCGACCTTACGTGTGTAGTACTTGCGGTATCGGTCATCGGCCCGCCGGGAAAGGACGCGCCCAGCCAAGCTCCCAAACAGAATTGCTGCCACGATGATCACGCCGGTGGTGACGAGCTTGCCCTCGACGTGATTGTTATCTGCGACCAGGTTCCACACCGTGTCCATACGCGCAACTCCTGTCTGCCCCGCTCGTGACCATAGCTCACTCGTAGGTTGCCGCCATGAAGGTTGGCTACCAACCCCGCACGTCGGATCTCAGCGTAGGTTTGGCCAATTCCATCCAGTCCAACTCGTCGATCATGAGGACATCAACGCGGCCGCGCCATGCCTGGCGCGTGGAAGGCTTGCGGTCCGCTAGACCTCTGCCTAGTCCTCGGTGAGGTAGGGCACCAAGGCGTCCAGCACACTCGCGTCCTCGATCGTGCTGGGCACGGGCTCGTGACGGCCATCAGCGATCGCGCGCATGGTCTTGCGCAGGATCTTGCCCGAGCGTGTCTTCGGCAACGCAGGTACGCAGACAACGGACTTCAGCGCTGCCACTGGTCCGATGTGTTCGCGAACCGAAGCAATGACGGCGTCGCTGATGTCCTTGGGGTCGGCCGTTGAACCTGCGCGAAGGACGACGAGCGCACGAGGAATCTGGCCTTTGAGATCGTCGGCAACGCCAATCACGGCGCACTCGGCGATGTCCGGATGCATGGCAACCACGGCCTCCATGCCGCCGGTGGACAGCCGGTGACCGGCGACGTTGATGACGTCGTCAGTTCGACCCATCACATGGACGTAACCGTCGGAGTCGATGTAGCCACCGTCACCGGTCGCGTAGTAACCGTCGAAGACGCGCAGGTAGCCGTTTGCATAGCGCTCGTCGTCGCCCCAGACCGTGGTCAAAGTGCCGGGAGGCAACGGAAGCCGGATCGAGATGTTGCCCTCCACGCTGGCTGGCTCTTGGTGACCGGCGCCATCGAGAATCTGGATGTCGTAGCCGGGCATCGCGACGCTTGGCGAACCGGGTTTGATCGGTAGCAGACCAATACCGCGTGGGTTCGCGGCGATTGGCCAGCCGGTCTCGGTCTGCCACCAGTTGTCGATGACCGGGATGTCGAAGGTGGTGGTTGTCCATTCGAAAGTGTCCGGGTCGAGGCGTTCGCCAGCGAAGTAAAGCGCCTCCCAGCAGGACAGGTCGTAGCTGCGCATGAGTTCGCCCGTGTGGTCTTCCTTGCGGATGGCCCGGATCGCGGTCGGCGCGGTGAACAACACCTTGACCCGATGCTCGGAGATCATCCGGCCGAACGCTCCGGCGTCCGGAGTCCCGACGGGTTTACCCTCGTAGATCACCGTCGTGGCACCTGTGAGCAGCGGCGCGTACACGATGTACGAGTGTCCAACGACCCAACCGACGTCGCTGGCTGCCCAAAACACATCGCCGGGCTCGATCCCAAAGATGTTCCGCAAGCTCCACTGCAAGGCGACAGCATGGCCACCGTTGTCGCGCACGATGCCCTTGGGTTTGCCGGTGGTGCCAGAGGTATAGAGGATGTAGAGCGGATCGGTTGCGGCAACTGCGACGCAGTCGTGCGGCTGTGCATCGCCGATAGCCGCCGCCCAGTCAATGTCGCGTGGGCCGAGGTCGGCGATGAGTTCAGGTCGCTGCAAGATGATCTGGCAGCTGGGTTGGTGGTTGGCGACCGCTAACGCATGGTCCAGTAGAGGTTTGTAGGCAATGGTGCTGGTGCGCTCCACCCCGCAGGAAGCGCTGACGATGACCTTAGGTTCCGCATCATCGATCCGAGCAGCGAGTTCGTCGGCGGCAAACCCGCCGAACACGACGGAGTGAACAGCGCCGAGTCGCGCGCAGGCAAGCATCGCAACGACGGCCTCCGGAACCATGGGCATGTAGATGACAACGCGGTCCCCAACGCTGACTCCCTTGGCGGCGAGTACACCGGCAAACCTGGCAACTTGATCAAGCAACTCGGCATAGGTATACGTCCGCTGAACCCCGGTCACCGGGCTGTCGTAGATGAGTGCGGCTTGGTTTGCACGGCCGTTTGCCACGTGTCGGTCCAGCGCGTTGTATGCGGTGTTCAGCGTCGCGTCCGGGTACCAGCGATACAGCGGCGCGTTGGAGCTGTCCAAGGCCTCAGTTGGGGCGTCGAACCAGTCAACTGCGGAAGCTGCGTCGAGCCAGAAGCCTTCTGGATCCTCGATGCTGCGGCGGTAGCTGGCTGAGTAGTCGTTGGATCCGGTCATGGGTCGCTCCCAGTTGATTCTTGAGGCTCTGGGTGCACCCTATTGCGCCCAGTCTGGACCGGACTCGCAGATAGGGTTGAAAGATGAGCACCGTCGAGTTGAGTCAAGAAAACGGCACACTGCACCTGCACACCGGCGTCGCGGGTCGGGCGGCTCGGATGGGCCACAACCTGCTGATCGCCGTTGAAGCCTGGAATGCCAACGTCGAGTTCAAGGGCAAGGTGCCGACGGCGGTGAGCCTCACCGCGCAGCTCAGTAGCCTCGACGTCGTCGAGGGCCACGGTGGCGTGAAGCCGCTCAGTGGTGGCGATCGTGAACAGATCCGCGCCAACGCACTGCGCAGTCTGCGCGAGGCTGACTTCCCGACGGTGACGTTCAACGCCACTCAGCTGATCGTCGCTGACAGTGGCTACGACGTTGTTGGTGCGCTGACGATTGCGGGTGTGACCAAGCCACTGACCGCACGGATCACGACCACTGACGAGGGTGACCACTGGCGGGTTGCCACCAGCGTGACCGTCAAGCAAACCGACTTCGACGTTGCGCCCTACTCGGCGATGATGGGGGCGCTCAAGCTGCGCGACGAGGTCGAGGTTGATTTCGAGGCATTCCTGACGGTGTAGGTCACGAGCCCGACCGTGGTTCACCGGGTTGTGGCCGATGGCCGTGTCACGACCGCCACCTCGTGCGAACTTCGTGGTTCCATGGACTCGTGACCGCGACCATCCACGCCCACCCTGACTGGCCCAGCAATCCGGTGTTGCCCCGCGACTTCGTCGCCCGTTATGGCCACGGGGCAGATCGCGCGCTGGTGATCAGCGGTGGCGGCTTGGCCGGTTTGGCGTGGGGTGCCGCCTACCTCCAAGGGCTTTCGCGAGCAGGTCTCGAACTTTCGACCGCTGACCTGGTGGTTGGCACCTCGGCAGGCTCACTACTGGGTGCGGTGGTGCTCGCGAAGGATCTGCGGCGGTTCAACTTCCAGCTTCAGCTCGCTTCGAAGTCCAGGCTTTTTGAGTTCATTCGTAAGGATTCCGATCCGCACGAGAGTGCGGCCCACGCGCGCGCGATGTTCGATGACGCGACCGATGGCGACGAGGAGACGCTGCTGCGGATTGGTCACGCCGCGCTCGCCGCCAAGGCGCCGTCGAAGTACGCGATGTATGCGCAGATCTCGGCTTTTGTCGGTCGGATGAAGTGGCCATCGTCGGCACTGAGGACAACCGCCTATGACACCTACACCGCGCAACGGTTGGTGTTCTGTCGGCAGTCGGGGGTGCAGCTGTTGTCAGCGCTGTCGGCCAGTGCCGCAGTGCCCGGCCTGATGACACCGGTGCAGATTGACCAACGCCGATGCATGGATGGCGGCATGGTGTCCGGCAGCAATATGGACATCGCGGCCGGTGCCCGCAAGGTGTTGGTGCTGGGATTGGTTCATGACCCGGAACCGGGTCGGTGGACCAACCGGCCGGGAATCTGGAACGAGGAGTTGGCCTCCATGCGAGCCGCTGGCACAGTCACCGTGACCCGGCTACCGGCAGAAGAACTTGGCGATCCCATGGATGCGACGGCACTGCCGCTTGGTCTGCGCCTGGGTGCCGAACAGGCCGAACGCGACGCTCCGGAACTGTCGGAGTTCTGGAACACCTGAGCTATGACCACTTGAGCTGGGCAGCCAGGACGCGCTTGGCAGATTCGATCGCTTGCGCCTTCGGGTAGCGACCGGAATCGATCGCTTGGGCAATCGCATCGATCGTCCCCGGGGCACGGGCACCTGACAGGGACGCCATATCCGATCCTGCGATCAGTGAACGCAGCACAGCCTCCCGCGTAGTTTGATTCATGGCCCCGGTCACGGCATCCATGGAAAGTGCGTCAGTCATGATCAACAGCTTTGGCCCGCCTTCCTTGCGGACCGTGGCAAGCGCGTTCCGCGAAAGGCTTGCCGGTGTGTCGGGCTCAGTTAAGCCAGGCACGATTAGGTGTCCGACCATGACTGCTGGTACGTCCTGTTCGAAGGCTGCTCGGAAGGGGACCGCGTCGCGATTCTTGACGACCGACCAGTTAGGGGTGAGCCCAGAACCGGTGTGTGTGTCTGAGGCCGAGCCATGGCCCGGCCAGTGTTTGATGACCGGCATGACGCCGGCGCTTTCCGTCCCCGTGGTCCAGGAGGAGGTGTACTTAATGACCGTGCTGGGGTCCTTACCGAACGAGCGGCCCTCGTTGTCGATGAAATGCCCGGCAACCGCAAGGTCGGCCACGGGGGCAAGGTTGACGTTAACCCCGAGCTGTTTCATGGCGGTTCCGTAGTCTGCTGCGACCTTCTGGACCTGTTTGGGAGTCTTGGTAGCCGACAATTTCTTGGCCGACGGGAGCGGGCCGAGTAGCGGCGTTAACCGCTGAACCAAGCCGCCTTCCTCGTCGCTGGCGATGAGGAGGTGACCGCCGGGGGTCGCGTCATTGAGGTCCGCGAGTTGGGCCTTCAACGATGACGGCGGCGTGCCGTACAGGGTGATGCCGCCGAGGCCTTTGGTCGCCAACGATCGAGCGTAGGACAGCTCGTTCATTTCGAATCCGGCAATCACCAACTGGGAGGCAAGTCGCTCGCTGCTCCACGTCGCCGGATCCATCGCGGGGTCAAGCGGCGCGGGGACGCTCGCGGAGGATCCGGCCACAGAGTCGCTTGCCGAGGTGTCCGCTGCTGCGCCTGTCGAGGAGCAACCCGCGAGTGCCCCGAGTAGCGCGGCGGTGCTGACTAACGCAGACAGGGTGACGGGGTGGCGACGCATTGGGCCACGGTACCTGGGGCGACCCCTACGGAACAGGCGCTTGCCGCAAGCGGCGCGCAACAAGCACAACGACGCCCACCAGGAAGATGGCGCCGATCGCCAATGCGGGTACCGATACTGCTGTTCGGGTCGGTGGGGGCGTCATCGAATACACGTAGGCCACCCGACTCACGGCCCCCGCCGGAGCGGGATACGGTGCCGCGTCGCCGGCGCGATCACTGGCGGCTCGCAGGTACGCATCGGCGAGCGCCGGCTGACTTGACGAGTTAACGACTGAGTTCAGCAGCTTCGCCGTGCCTTCGGAGTGAAGCTGATCGAGGCCGCTGCCGAGATCGACACTGCCGCCGACGATTTGCTCAGCACCAGCTGACAGCTGACCAAGGCCACCGGTGAGGGTGGTTGAAGCCGATGCGAGGTCTGCTGCTCCGTTGGCAGCGCGTTTGGACGCTGCGGCGAGCTCCTTCGCGCCCTTCGATGCGGCCATCAGCCCGGACTGCAACTCGAGCAACCCCTCGTACACACCAGGGTTCTTCACGCTGCCGCTTTGCAGACCCGCACTCACCGAGATGAGCCCGGTTTCGATCCGGTTGAGCAGTTGGGTGTTGATGAGCTGAAGTCCCGCGGCTACACCTGCCGACTTAGCCGCAGCAGAACCGCTCTTGCCGATGGCGTTCTGTAGCGCCGAACACTGCTGCGGGGTCAGTCCCGACGGCACCGGTACGCACTTAGCCACGTACACGGTGGTCACGGATCCTGCGGCCGTCGCCGAGTCGGCCGCGGCCGAGAGTGCGCCTGTTCGCGCCACCGTGACCGCTTTTTGGGCCAACCGGATGGCTTGCACGAGGGTGATCTTCTTGGGGATCGGCGGTGGTGTGGGAATGGGTGGATCGTTCGCGGCGCCGACCCCAGCAGCGAGCTTGGCAACTGCGGCGGCCAGGGTATCGGTTGCCTTGCTGGACTGCGGAAGCTCCTTCGCGAGCTTGGTGATGCCGTCGGTCAAGTCATTGAGTCCGGCAGCCAACCCGTCGACTCCACCGGACAATTGACGTGCGCCCGAATA